>JAZRUQ010000021.1:0-4809 GCA_045652605.1 Erysipelotrichaceae bacterium | reverse complement strand
GAAGAATGTGGAGCAGAAGCAGAAATCGTGTTCGCAAACAATGCACGCACAATCCTGAATTATGCAGACCACATCATCAACTGTGACATCCATACAAGAAAGCGCACAAAGAGAATCCTGATGGCAGCTGGAGCGAAGGTTGTATGTTCACTGGATGATCTGATGAATGCATCAATCAATGGCAGTGGATGCAATGAAAAGTATGGACTGCTGGGTTCAAACAAATCAACAGAAGATCAGATCAAGCTGTTCCCAAGAGAATGCAAGGATCTGGTGCTGGATATTCAGGGACGCATCATGAATGCAACAGGAAAGCACGTAGAAGTGATGGTGTATGGAGATGGAGCGTTCAAAGATCCACAGGGCAAGATCTGGGAACTGGCAGATCCAGTAGTATCACCTGCGTTCACAGATGGATTGATTGGAACACCAAATGAACTGAAACTGAAGTATTTGGCAGACAATGATTTCAAAGATCTCAGCGGAGAAGAGCTGAAAGAGGCGATTTCCAAGAGCATTCGTGAAAAAGATGGATCATTGGTCGGAAACATGGCATCACAGGGAACAACACCAAGACAGCTGACAGACTTGATTGGATCACTTTGTGATTTGACAAGCGGGTCAGGAGACAAGGGTACACCGATTGTTCTGGTTCAGGGATATTTCGATAACTATACAAATTAATATGGAAAGCTCATCTTGATAAAAGATGAGCTTTTTATTAAGGAAAAGAGGATTTCTGGTATGTTTTTCTTGTGTAAAAATACACAAATAGAATCTCTGTATTTATATTTACTTTAACTGGTCTTTTCGATATAATATGACCGTCTAAAGAGTTTGGACTATCGTATATACTTTCAGATTTGGTGAAAGCGTTTCTACCATGCCACCTAATGGCGTGACTACGATGAAACTTTTTCATTGAACTTCTGTTGTTTTTTGCAGAAGTTTTTTCTGTTGTACTGATAGTCCGTCCATAGTACAGGAGGAAGTTATGGAAAAGATTTATACTGGAAAGACAAAAGATGTATTTAAACTTGAAAATGGCAATGTGTTACTGAAATTTAAAGATGATTGTACTGGAAAAGACGGAGTGTTTGATCCAGGTGAAAATACTGTAGGTTTGACGATTGAAGGGATTGGTCGTGCAAATCTGGAAACTTCAATCCACTATTTTGAATTGTTGAAAGAAGCAGGAATCAAGACTCATTATGTAGCTGCTAATGTAGAAGATGCTACAATGGAAGTACTGCCTGCAACTGTTTTCGGACATGGTCTGGAAGTTATCTGCCGTCTTGTAGCGACTGGCAGCTTTATCCGTCGCTATGGGGAATATATTGAAAATGGCACAGTCTTGGAAGGTGGCTATGTTGAGTGCACATTCAAGAATGATGAAAAGGGTGATCCATTGGTAACAATGGAAGGTTTGGCAGCTCTGGGTGTCATGAGTGAAGAAATGTTCGCATCGATGAAAGAACAGACTTTAAAGATTACTCGCATCGTAGCTGATGACTTGAAGTCAATCGGTCTGGATTTGTGGGATATTAAATTTGAATTTGGATATAACAACAATGAAGTTATTTTAATTGATGAAATCGCATCGGGGAATATGCGAGTTTATAAAGACGGTCAGATTGTTGATCCAGTTGAATTGACTAAATTAATTTTAAATCGTTAATAGATTAGCCCTGCATTTATTACAGGGCTTTTGTTGTGTAAATCAAGGGGGAAAATCTATGGGTGGATTTTTTGGGGTGGTTTCTAAAAAAGACTGTGTATCAGATCTTTATTTTGGTGTAGATTACCATTCACATTTAGGTGCTAGACGTGGAGGCCTGGGGGTTTATGGTCAGCAGGGTTTCCGTCGTTCAATTCATAACATTGAAAATGCACCATTTCGTTCAAAATTTGAAAAAGAAATTGATACATTTGAAGGACATCTTGGAATTGGCTGTATCTCTGACTATGAACCTCAGCCATTGTTGTTTTCTTCAAATTTAGGTTCTTTTGCGATTACGACAGTAGGTCGTGTAAAGAATATTCCAGAACTGAAAAATAGTTGTTTCTCTCATGGAGCAACTCATTTCTCTGAAATGAGTAATGGTGAAATCAACGTGACAGAATTAATGGCTGCTTTAATCAGTCAAAAGGATTCAATCTGTGAAGGATTGCTTCATATTCAGGAAGTTGTGAAAGGTTCCATGAGTGTTCTGGTGATGACAAAGGAAGGCATTTACTGTTCAAGAGATCGTTATGGGCGTATGCCTTTGGTTATTGCAAAGAAAGAAGATGCTTATTGTGCAACCTTTGAATCCAGTGCCTACATGAATCTGGGATATGATCATGTAAAAGATTTGGGACCGGGAGAAATTGCATATATTACTGCAGATTCATTTACTGTGCTGAAGGAAGCGCGTGAAGAAATGAAAATGTGTTCATTCATGTGGGTGTACTATGGTTATCCAACATCAACATATGAAGGACAGAACGTGGAACTGGTTCGCAATCGCTGCGGTCAGCTTCTGGCACAACGTGATGATGTTGAGGTTGATCTGGTTGCAGGGGTTCCAGATAGTGGAACTGCTCATGCGATTGGCTATGCCAATACAAAACATTATCCTTTTGGTCGTCCGTTTATCAAATATACACCAACATGGGCTCGTTCATTTATGCCTCAGAATCAGAAAGAACGCAAATTAATTGCCGGTAAGAAACTGATTCCAGTCAAGGAATTGATTAAAGATAAGCGAATGCTGCTGATTGATGATTCCATTGTACGTGGAACACAGCTGGGAGAGACAACACAGTTTTTGTATGATTCAGGAGCTAAAGAAGTTCATGTGCGTCCGGCATGTCCTCCAATCATGTTTGGATGCAAGTATTTGAATTTCTCTCGTTCGTCAAGTGAACTTGCATTGCTTTCACGACGTGTGATTTGTGAGCTTGAAGGAAAAGAAGAAGTTAATCTTGAGACACTGAAAGAATATGCAGATGAAAACAGTGAAAAACATCAACAGATGGTGAATGTCATCTGCCAGAAACTGAATTTCACGTCATTGAAGTTTGTCAAACTTTCAGAGTTGATTGAAGCAATTGGAATTGATAAATGTAAATTGTGTACTTATTGCTGGAATGGAGAAGAGTAGGTGACAGATGATGAGCGACAACAAAATCTTAAATGAATATGGCTGTTATTTGTTCAGTGAAGAGGTTATGCGTGATCGCTTGCCCAATTCAACATTCAATGCATTTAAGGAATGCATAAGAAAGGGTGAACCTTTAAGTAAGGAAGTGGCAACAGTGATTGCCAATGCAATGAAAGTATGGGCTCTTGAAAAAGGTGCAACACACTTTACTCACTGGTTTACACCAATGACAGGGTTGTCCGCAGAAAAACATGATTCTTTTCTGGAACTGCGTGACAATCAGGTGACACTGGAATTCAGTGGAAAAACTCTTCGTAAAGGAGAGTCAGATGCGTCAAGTTTTCCAAGCGGAGGCTTGCGCGCAACGTTTGAAGCAAGAGGATACACTGCATGGGATTGTACATCTCCAGCTTTTGTAAAAGATGGATCGTTGTTTATCCCTACGGTGTTCTGTTCATACAATGGTGAAGCTTTAGATAAAAAGACACCACTTTTGAAATCCTGTGATGTTTTATCAAAAGCTGTAGCTGATTTAATGCCGCTGCTGGGTGAACATGAAGTGAAAGGTGCTAAATCTTATGTAGGTGCTGAACAGGAATATTTCCTAGTTGCAGATGAGCATTATCAGAAGCGCATGGATTTAAAGCTGTGCGGCAGAACATTGTTTGGTGCGCATGCTCCAAAAGGTCAGGAAATGGATGATCATTATTTTGGGAGCTTAAAGCGTAAAGTCGCTGCATTTATGAAAGAGCTGGATGCAGAACTGTGGAAATATGGAATCCCAAGTAAAACAAAGCACAATGAAGCAGCACCTGCTCAGCATGAGATTGCCTGCATTTATCGTGAAGTCAATATTACAACTGACAACAATCATTTGATGATGCAGCTGATGCAGGATATTGCAAAGAAACATGGATTGCGTTGTCTATTGCATGAAAAACCATTTGCAGGTGTGAATGGGAGCGGTAAACACAACAACTGGTCAGTTGTAACCGATACAGGAATCAACCTGTTTAAACCAGGGAGTGATCCAATCAACAATCTTCCATTTCTGGCAACCATGGCATGCCTTGTAAAAGGGATTGATGAATATGCAGATCTGCTGCGTCTGAGTGTGGCAACTGCGGGAAATGATTATCGTTTGGGGGCAAACGAAGCGCCTCCTGCCATCATCTCCATGGTGCTTGGTTCAGAAGTGAACAGAGTGTTTGATTCGATTATGAATGATCGGGAAATGGAAGAAGTTCATAAACAGCGTTTTAATACGGGAGTTGCAGTTCTTTCAGATTTTTCAAAAGATGATTCTGATCGAAACCGTACATCTCCATTTGCCTTGACCGGCAATAAGTTTGAATTCCGTGCTGTAGGTTCATCCCAGTCAATTGCAGGTTCAAATACAATGCTGAATGCAATTCTGGCCTATGAAATGAACCAGATGGTAGAACAGATCAAACAGGGAAAAGAAGCATTAGAAATTATTAAGGAATATGTTCAGAATCATAAACGCATCATTTTTGAGGGTGATGGTTATTCTGAAAAGTGGCAGAAAGAAGCTGAAAGACGCGGTTTGCCAAACCGCAGAACAACAGTTGAAGCACTGCAGCATTTTACCGATGAGAAAAATGTACAGATGCTTTCAAGCTTAGGGGTTTACAGCAAAGAG
>JAZRUQ010000020.1:0-13297 GCA_045652605.1 Erysipelotrichaceae bacterium | reverse complement strand
AATTATTGTGGCACTGTTCTTTAATGAAATCCGCTCTAACATTGCAAGAAGTATTTATCAGGTTGTTACTTACCTGCCTAAATTCATGTCGACAGTAGTTATGACATCTTTGGTTACAATGCTGGTTCGTCAGGCTTCACCTTTGGCTGGCATGGAAATGGGTGTTGTATCCAAGATGCTGGTTAACCTGGGACTGATCAGTGCTGATTTGGGGAATGCAGGTCTATTGAATGCACCTCAGTTCTTCAGAGCAATCTATCAGATCAGTGGTATCTGGGAAACTGCAGGTTATGACAGTATCGTGTTCTTCGCTGCAATCATTGCGATTTCTCTGACTAGCTACGAAGCTGCTCAGATCGATGGAGCAAACAAGATTGCTCAGATGCGTTATGTTGTACTTCCTTCAATTCTGTCTACAATTGTCATCATGCTGATCACAAGAATCGGGTCATTGCTGAATGTA
The DNA here is from genome assembly GCA_045652605.1 of Erysipelotrichaceae bacterium. Taxonomy (GTDB): domain Bacteria; phylum Bacillota_I; class Bacilli_A; order Erysipelotrichales; family Erysipelotrichaceae; genus RGIG1896. The sequence goes on along the minus strand of JAZRUQ010000020.1, from coordinate 12,834 downwards.
GGTTATGAAAAGGTATTGCTGCTGTATAACCCTAACACTTATGTAACTGCTGATGTTGTTTCAACATTTGCGCAGAGATATGGTATTTCAGATGGTCTGATCGGTGTTGCATCTGCTGCTGAAATGCTCAATAACGTTGTAGGTATGCTGCTTGTAATTTCTGCAAATACAATTGCACGCAAAGCATCTGACGTATCACTGTATTAAGGAGGAACTTCGAAATGAAAAGAAAACTTGAAGTATCCGAACTCATTTTCAAAATTGTGAGTTATGTCTTTCTGACAGTCTTCGCTATCTGCTGTCTGTATCCATTCCTGTATGCAATCTCTGCTGCAATCAGTGGACGTGAAGCAGTTGAATATGGACAGATTGTCCTGTTTCCAAAAGATATTCAGTTCCAGGCATTTGCTGAAATGTTCAATAATAACATGTTCTGGAATTCTTACACAAATACATTGTTTATTACTTTCTATGGTACTTTGTGGGCAATGGGTGTTGCCATCTTAGGTGCTTATGCATTGTCTAAAAAGCGTCTGCTGTTTAGAAAAGGATTCAACTTCTATCTGGTATTCACAATGTGGTTCTCTGCAGGGATCGTTCCTCAATATCTGAACTACTTGAGTACTCAGGAAGTGTTCAATGCGATTGGTATTACAGATGATAAATGGCTGGTTGTCATTGCGATGGGTATGGCTGCCATGAACATTATCCTGCTCCGTAATGCATTTGAAGGTGTCCCTTCAGAAATTGAAGAAGCTGCTATTGTCGATGGTGCAAGTGAATTCCAGGTTCTGACTCAGGTTTATATTCCAATGTCAAAATCTACAATTGCGACTGTTGCACTGTTCTTTGCGATTTCAAGATGGAATGGTTACTTCTGGGCTAGACAGATGATCAGCAACTTGAATGAACATCCTCTTCAGGTATTCATTCGACTGAAACTGGAAGAATTCCGTGACCCTGATATCATGACTGGCTGGGACAAAGCGTTTGCAGCTGACTCTGTGATCTATGCTCTGATTGTATGCTCTATTATTCCTGTTCTCATTATTTACCCTTTCATTCAGAAGTACTTTGCAAAAGGCGTAAATATGGGTGGGGTTAAGGAATAATCCACTTAATAAGGTTATTTGCACGCAGGTGCTGATAATATAACTAATTTTCAGGAGGAAATAAACATGAAAAGAAGTTTTACTCTGATGCTGGCTCTGATGCTTGCATTGTCCTGCATGCTGACAGGTTGCGGCCCTAAGACTGCTGGTTCTGACCAGGGTACTGAAGGCGGATCTGAAGGCTCTAATGAAGTAGCTGTACTGGAATACGCTGAAGGAACTGTTCTTCGTATGGCGACTGGTTACAACAACGCAAAGACAGGTTTGTTCTTTGACGCTGAAGTAGCTGGTGAAGGTATTACTCTGGCTGATGGTGTAACATATCAGGCTGGCGATCTGAAACCAACTTGGGTTGAAGTTCAGAACGTTCTGGGTGTTGTGTTTGAAAACAAGTATCAGGGTAACAGTGCTTCTAACGAATTCAAGTACTGGAAAGAACAGCTCGGTGCTGTGGATCTGGTAAGTGGTACTGCTTCTCAGCTTTCTGAATCTGGTGTAGCTGGTGAATTGGTGAACATTGCTGAATATCTGGATATGATGCCTAACTTCAAGGCTTATCTGGAAACTAATCCAATCGTTCGTCTGTCTATCACTGGTGATACTTCAACAGGCGCAATCTACTTCTCTCCTTACTTCGATGGTGTAAACGATATCGAACGTATGCCTCTGATGAGAACTGACTGGGTAGAAAAACTTCTGAATGGTGCTGGTGAATTCACAGCTGCTAACAGCAATGCGCTGAATGCATCTGTTTATACACCTTATATGCCTACAACTGGTAAGGTAACAATTGATACTGTTAATGCAGCTGGTACAGCTGTTGAAGCAGTAACTAAGGATTATGATGCTGCTGGTAACATCGTTGAAACTATGAACAATGCACTGGCTGCAGGTACAGTTACAGGTGTTGATGCAGTTAACATGCTGCGTACTTACATCGATACTGCTTACAATGGTTACTATGGTGAAAACCGTGCAGATCTGTTCATTGGACAGAACGCTGCTTGGGATGTGGATGAACTGGTTGCTCTGCTGCGCTGCGTAGTAGCTAATCCTCAGACACTCAATGGTACAGATGCAGTTCAGGGTCTGTTCTCTCGTGAAGACGACAACAACCAGAGACGTATCGACATGTTCCGTTTCGCAGGTCACCTGTTCGGTGTTCGTGGTATGGAATCTAGACAGGATTACCTGTATTTAGGTACAGATGGTAAGCTGCACGATGCTCGTCAGGAAGCTGAAACTTATGAAGCTCTGACTAAGATGAATGCTCTGGTTCAGGAAGGCCTGATTTCTAGCTCATTCGTTAACTCTGAAGACACAGATACAAAGACTATGCTGGCTAACGACGTTGGTTTCATGCATTATGACTACAACCAGACTCAGACAGTTTACAACGAAACTTCTCTGCAGGATGGTGAAAAGTACATGGCTGTTATGGTTCCAGTAGCTCGCTGGTATGACGGTACAAATGCTGATGGTGTTTACATGCGCTTTACTGAATCTTGGAGAAGTGTTAAGACTGATGGTTGGGCAATCTCTAAGGCTGGTGTTGCTGATGACACTAACAAGCTGAATGCTGCTCTGGCACTGATTGACTTTGCATACAGTGAAGAAGGTCAGATCCTGATGTCTTATGGTCCAGATGCATTCATTAAGACAAATGCTGATGGTTCTTATGTAACATTCAATTTCAATGGTAAGCAGATGCCAGTGATCGCAGATGCAACTTATGCTGAACTGTGGGAAAAGGCTTCTGGTAACTACACTAACTATGCTCGTCAGTATCTGGGTTCAACTCTGTCATTCATGAAGAGCCAGGCGTTTGAATATCAGTGCACTCACGAAGTTGGTAGAGAAGGTGCTGGCTACATTTCTACAGCAATCGGTCTGGGAACAATCAAGCATCCTGAACTGGCTATTACAGAAAATCCATGGTACACATCTATTCCAACAGTACTGCCTAATACAAAGGCTGAAAACGACCTGCTGGCTGGTTACACTGAACTGTCATCAAGCGGTAAGTTCTCTCAGTCTAAGGATCAGGTTAACCTGTTTGTAGACATTATCGCAGCTGGTTTCAACGGCGAAGGTACTTCTAACGCTGAAGAAACTCTGAACACAGTATCAACTACATGGAATGGTACAGGCTATCTGACACTGAAGCAGACTGCTTGGAACAAGCTGGTTGACTACTACAACTCACTGAATAAATAAGTTTTGATTGATTGATCAGCAGAGAAGAGTCCTCTCTTCTCTGCTGGTATCTTAAAAAGTGTCGTGAAAACCAGGCCGAGCGCTTTGGTAGGACTAAGATTGGAGACAAATATGTACAAGAAACAAATGATTCTCCAGCGCATTGTATGCTTTGTTGCTCTGGCAGCTGGTGCGCTTGTGTTTTTATACTCATTAGGTCTGATGACAGATCTTTATGATAATGCATTGTATTACTATGCAGAAGACATCGCTAACCCGATGGTAGCGGGTTCTGAAATTTACTATCATATGCAGGGATTCAATCAGAATCTGACAACTGCAGGGATAGCTCTTATTCTGCTTGCATGTACTCAGTTTGTAGCTCAGAATCATGCAAGAAGAAAATATTACGTTGCGAATTACATTACAGTTGCGATCAATACAGTTGCTTCAATTGGAGTGAGTGTATGGGGTCTGCTGAACGTAATGTCATATAAAGCTCAATATCTGACAATTGATTTTGAGACATTGGCAACATATTCTCAGCTGTTTGGATTCAGCTTTACAGATTCAACTTTCTGGTTTGATGTAGCCTGGGTTGTGTTTGGAATTCTGATTCTGAGCGCAGTTGTGAATGTGTATAACCTGGTTCTGAAGAGAAATCTGATGATCTCAGAAAAGAAACTGTTGGAAGAAAGCAAGGAGGTATAGCATCATGTCAGAAAAGAAGATGGATTATAAAAAAGACCGACTTCGTTATACCAAAAATACATTTTCATCTAGTTTAATGTATCTTGCGATTCTGTTTAATGTTCTGTATTTTGTGAACATTTATCAGTCAGACGTTAACTATTATTACTATACAATCACAATTGGAATTTCAGTTTTGTGCAATCTGGTATTCCTTCTGACAGCTTTCCTTTCATCAGAAGGCTTGAAGAACTACAATTTGACATATGCATATACAGTGATCGTACTTGGTGCTTTCCAGCTGGTCAGAATTCTTGGAATTCCGATGGCTGCGCATAGCACGACTACAATTGTGAATGGTGCTGAAATTCTTGTCATGGGCGATGGTCAGTTCATGTATGTAATTGCTTGTCTTGTGTTGTCAGCTGCTTGCTGCTTTGCATCAGGGCTGGTTGGCATCAAAAAGACAACAACTCTTGTAAACTACAAAAAGGAACACGGACTCGATTAACGAGGAATGTTGATAAAGAAAGGTGGGGCTTAGCGTATGGCTTCCATAAAAATTCAAAACATTAATAAGATTTATGACAACAATGTTCAGGCTGTCTATGATTTCAACATGGATATCAATGATGGTGAGTTCATTGTCCTGGTCGGGCCTTCTGGTTGTGGTAAGTCAACAACACTTCGCATGATTGCGGGACTTGAAGACATTTCATCCGGTCATCTGATCATTGATGGTGAAGATGTTACAAACAAGCCACCAAAAGATCGTGACATTGCCATGGTTTTCCAGAACTATGCATTGTACGGTCATATGACAATTTATGAAAACATGGCATTCTCTATGACACTGCGTCATGAGGATCCAAATGTGATTCATGAAAAGGTTCTTGCAGCTGCTGAAATCCTTGGATTGACTGCTCAGCTGAATAAAAAGCCTAGACAGCTTTCTGGTGGTCAGAGACAGCGTGTTGCGATGGGACGTGCCATCGTGCGTACACCAAAGGTTTTCTTGTTTGACGAACCATTGTCGAACCTGGATGCTAAACTGAGAAGTGCAACTCGTCGTGAAATTCTGCTGCTGCATAAACGCCTTGGTGCAACAATGCTGTATGTAACACATGACCAGACTGAAGCATTGACATTGGCTGACCGTATCGTCTGCATGTCTATGGGACATGTTCAGCAGATTGGTACACCACTTGAACTGTATGATTCTCCTGCAAATCTGTTTGTTGCATCCTTTATTGGTCTGCCTCCAATGAATTTCTTTGATGTGACTGTTGAAGAAAATCAGCTGGTAAGAGATGGCATGACTTACGTACTGAATGATGAAGAAAAGACTCTTCTGAAGGATTATGTAGGTAAAGTGATTACTTTGGGTGTTCGTCCTGAAAACGTTGTTCAGGGTGGTACAATCAATGTTTCTGTTACAGGTAATGAAAATCTGGGCCAGACAACACTTGTCCATGGTAACATTGGAAATCACAAAGTGACTGCAAAATTCCGTGAATGGTCTAACTATAAACCTGGTGATCAGGTAGGTGTAAGTTTCAATCGAGTATATTTCTTCGATAAGGAAACTACAAATGCGATTCGATAAGGGGATGTGAATTTATGGCAAATAAAAGTAATAATTCATGGCTGAAAGAAACAACCAGAAAAATGCTGGTTACCCTCAAGAAGAATCCTCAGCTGATTCCAATTCTTGCGCTGACTGTTTCTGTGATTGTATTCTCATTCAATCTGACTGATATTTCAAACACAACAGCGAAGATTTATGGTAAGCATATGGGTCTGGCAGCATTTGTTTCTATGTTGTTTTCAATCCTGTCTTATGTCTGCATGTTCAGTGCATTCCCTAAACGTCAGAAACCAAACTGGCTGATGATTGGTCTGATGTTTGCGATGTATGCTGCAATTATCTTTGCGGATTCTTATTACATCGGAAGAATCAATTTTGCATTAACTCGTCCGGAAAATCCAATTGTTGTTACAGAAGCTACTCAGTACATTTACAATGCTGAATACATTATGACTATGCACATCGTTACTGTTGTGATCACAATGGTGACTGTTGTATTAGAACCAGTAATTGCAAAGCTTCTGAAGAAGATCAACACAAACATCGAAATCGAAGCTAATGGAAATCTTGATTCCATTGATCTGGTAGAAGAGGAATAATTCCAGTGGCGAAAAATAAAAGAAAAACTGTGGATGTTGACAAAGAAGAAAGAATAGAAAACTATTACGATCTTAAAACAGAAGCAGTTCAGAGACTTCTTAATGCAGATAAGAAAGAATATCCTAAATCAAAAAAAGATCCAGGGCGTGCTTATCGAAGCAGTTTTATCGATAAGATTCCAAGCTGGATTTTAGCCTTGTTTGTAAAGTTCTGGTTCAGTGGAGCTGTTTGTTACTTCATCTTCTGGGGACTTGGACTTTACATTGGCAATATGGAAGACATGATTGTGATCTTTGCACTGGTGCTTGGTATAGTAACAGATATCATGGTCAACAACGTTTTCCGATTCTTTGAAACATACAAGGGACAAAACACAAAATGGATGATGTTCCCACAAAAGGGATGGTGGACATTTATCCTGAATGTTCCGTATGCGTTTGTTGTTCTGCTTGGTGTAATGTGGTTTTACCAGCTGCTTAACACAGGGTTGAACATGATGAATGGATCAGTAGGTGTTATGTATGTAGGTGTTGAACCTCTTCTGTTTGGGTTAGCTTACATGGGTGTTGATGTACTACTGGTCATGATGAAAAATTTAATCATCAGCATTGTGGCTGATGCAAAGAAACAGAAAGGGAATTAAAAGTTATGATTAAGCTGTTGTTTGTATCATCGACTTCTGCTTGCTTCGAATGGCAGAATGACAATCCTTACTACACAGAAAACGAATACAAAATTTTACTGAATGGTAAAGAGGTGTTCAGTGGAAATACCAATGTATTTTCTCTGTTCGATTTGAAACCAGCAACATCTTATGTATTAACTTCTGATTGTTCAAATGAAGAACTGACATTTGAAACAAAGAGCGAAAGCTGCTGTATCAATGTTAAGGCATTCTATGCAGTCGGTGATGGTGTAACAGATGATACATGTGCCGTTCAGACTGCAATCAACAATCTGCCGGAAAATGGTAGACTGTATTTCCCTGAGGGTACATATCTTGTTTCTCCACTGAACCTTAAGAGTCACATTACTCTTGAACTGAGTGAAGGGGCAAAGCTTCTTGGACATCCAGATAAAACGAAATACCCTGCAGTTCCTGGTATTGTAAAAGATATGCACAATCAGGAAGATGTTCATTTTGGAACATGGGAAGGTATTGCTGAACCAATGCATCAGGCATTAATTTTTGCAGCTTATGCAAAAGACATTACAATCATTGGTCGCGGTACAGTAGATGGCAATGCTGAGGAAGCTGGATGGTGGATTGATGTCAAGAATTACACAATCGCTCGTCCTCGTCTGTTGTTCTTTAACCGCTGCAGTGATATCCATGTGCATGGTATTACTGCTAAGAATGCTGCATCTTGGCAGCTTCACCCTTATTTCTCAAACAACATTGATTTCCTGGATATCGATATTCAGGCACCTAAAGACAGTCCTAACACAGATGCGATTGACCCTGAGGCTTGCGATGTCGTGAATATTATTGGATGCCGATTCAGTGTAGGCGATGACTGCATTGCGATCAAATCCGGTAAAATTGATATTGGCCGTACATTTAAGAAATCTGCCAACCGTCACACCATCACAAACTGTCTGATGCAGTTTGGCCATGGGGCTGTGACATTGGGTAGTGAAATGGCCGGTGGTGTAACAAATCTGACTGTCAACAAGTGTATCTTTAATGCAACTGACCGTGGTTTGAGAATCAAGACTCGCCGAGGTCGTGGTGAAGATGCAGTGATTGATGGCGTTCTGTTTGAAAATATCAAGATGGAAAGAGTATTGTGTCCAATCGTTATCAACATGTACTACAACTGCTGTGACCCTGACAGAAATTCTGAGTATGTCTGGTCAAGAGAAAAACTGCCTGTTGATGAACGCACACCATTCCTTGGCAAGTTTACATTCAGAAACATGGAATGTCTGAACTGCGAAGGTGCTGCATGCTACTGCGATGGACTACCTGAACAGCCAATTAAAGAAATTACAGTGGAAAATATCCGATTCACTTTTGCGGATGATGCGCAGCCATTCAAGTGTGCAATGCGTGATTATCTTGATCCATTCTGTAAGGTTGGCATGTATTTTGACAACGTAGGCACATTGACTGTTCGCAATGTCACACTGGATGGTGTTGAAGGCGAAGAGCTGATTGCTTCGAATATTGGAACACTGATTAGAGAATAACCTTCTCTGAAAGGAACACTATGTATTCTAAAATTGACAAGTATATTGATCGTCTGATTTCATTATCAACTCCTGAAGCTCCAATGTGGAACATCGAAAGCATTCGTCAGGGGAAGAAACCTCACTGGAATTACATTGATGGATGCATGATTACTTCATTGCTGTCCATTGGTGAAATTACAAAGGATGAGAAGTATTTTACATTTGCAGAACGCTTTATTGACTATTATGTCAATGAAGATGGAAGCATTCTTGGTTATGACAAGCTGACTTATAATCTTGATGATTTGAATGAAGGCAGAGTGCTGTTTGAACTTTATGAAAAAACAGGTAAGGAAAAGTATCGCCTTGCCATTGAAAAACAGGCTGAACAGCTTGTTGAACAGCCTAGAACATGCACTGGCAACTACTGGCACAAACTGATTTATCCAAATCAGATTTGGCTGGATGGTGTCTACATGGCTCAGGTGTTCTCTGCGAAATACTCCAAGTATTATCGCAATAACGATTTCTCTGATGTTCTGATGCAGATTAAAAATGTTGCAAGACTGATGAGAGATGAAAAGACAGGTCTTTATTTCCATGGTCTGGATTGCTCAAAATCAATTTTCTGGGCAGATCCTGAAACTGGTCTTTCTAAAAACTTCTGGCTGCGTGCCATTGGGTGGTATTCTGTTGCAATGATTGATGTTGTCGAATTGACTGATGAGGCAGCACGTGCTGAAATCGCACCAATCTTCACACAGCTGATGAGTGATCTGCTGAAGTTCAAAGATGAAGAAAGTCATCTGTACTGGCAGGTTGTCAATCAGCCTCACAGAGAAGGCAATTACCTGGAAACAAGCGGTTCTGCCATGATTGCCTATGCAATGCTGAAGGGAGCTCGTTTAGGCATTCTTGATGAAAGCTTTGCAGAAGCAGGTCAGAAGACATTTGATGGAATCTGTGCTCGTTATCTGGACTTTAATGCAGAAGGTGAATTGAACCTTGGTGGTATCTGCCTTGTTGCAGGATTGGGTCCTGTGAATAACACTCGACGTGATGGTTCTTATGAATACTATATTTCTGAACCAGTTGTTGAAAATGATGCGAAGGGTGTTGCACCGTTTATTCTGTGCTACACTGAAATTCTTCGCAGAAAAGAGTCTTGATTATGATGAAGCTTTTGATCAGGGCTCATGATCTGGGTGTCAAAGGAGAACAGAATATTCAACAGCGTTTGAATGAACTGTCTTTGGATGGTGTACAGCTGGTGGCTTATAAGTCATTGGATGATATCAGCTACACTGCAGGATCCATAAGCAAAGAAAGAGCACAACAGGTCGCAAAGACTTTAGATTCAAAGATGATTCCGCTTTTAGGGGCATACTTCAATCCTGTTCATCCAAATGAAGAAAAAGTTCAGAAAGGAATTCATATTTTTAAGGAATATCTTTCTTGTGCTAAGGATTTTGAATGTACTGCAGTAGGCTCTGAAACAGGATCTTATCAGGGTGAACCTTGGATTTATCATCCTATGAACAGCTCTGATGAAGCTTTGGACCGTGTAGTCAATGTATTTTCTGAGCTTGCTGCTCATGCTGAAAAAGAAGGTGTCTATGTTGCAATAGAGCCTGCGGCACAGCATGTGTGCAGCACAGTTGAACGTTTGAATGAAGCGTTGACACGAATCAATTCTGACCATGTTAAAGTGATTATTGACTTATATAATCTTCTTGAACTGGCCAATGAAGATCGAATTTATGAAATATTAAAAACAGCATTGGATTTATTTAATGATAGAATTCTGCTGTTTCATATCAAAGACTATAAAAAAGTTGATGGTAAAATTGTTCAGTGTGGGGTTGGACAGGGAATCTTTGATTTTGATCTGATTCTTGATCTCATTCATGAACATAATCCAAATGCATTGCTTGTGTTTGAAGGTACAAGTGGTGATGATTTAAAACCTGCAGTTGATTTCATTTACCGCAAGTTAGGGAAATACGGTTGTTAGAACCGTTGAGGAGTACAAATATGGCATATCTCTCATTTAAGAACATTAACAAAATTTATCCGAATGGCTTCCACGCTGTTCACAATTTCAACCTGGATATTGAACAGGGTGAATTCATTGTCTTTGTAGGACCATCTGGTTGCGGTAAGTCAACAACTCTGCGTATGATTGCTGGTCTGGAAAACATCAGCAGTGGTGATTTCTATATCAATGACAAGCGTGCAAATGAAATGGGACCACGTGAACGTGAAGTTGCGATGGTATTCCAGAGTTATGCGCTGTATCCACATCTTTCTGTGTATGACAACATCGCCTTTGGACTGTCGCTTCAGGGTGTTGATGATGACATCATTGATGCGCGCGTTAAAGAAACTGCAAGAATTCTGGGTTTGACTGATTATCTGGAAAGAAAGCCAAGAGCTCTTTCAGGGGGACAAAGACAGCGTGTTGCGATTGGTCGAGCAATTATCCGTAAAGTGGGTATCTTTTTGATGGACGAACCTCTGTCAAACCTGGATGCTAAACAGCGTGTAACAATGCGTTCTGAAATTGCAGATATCCATCGTAAAGTAGGATCAACTACAATCTACGTAACACATGACCAGACAGAAGCGATGACTATGGCAGACAGAATCGTTGTCATGAAAGATGGTTATGTACAGCAGGTTGGTTCCCCATATGAACTGTATTTCAAACCTGTAAATATGTTCGTAGCTGGATTTATTGGAGAACCTCCAATGAACTTCATGCATTCTGAAGTACACAATGGTTCAGTTCAGATTGGCAAGACATCCTTTGATTTGTCAAAAGTGCTGGATGAAAAGACATTGGCTTCTTACGAAGGCAAGAAGTTTGTGGTTGGTTTCAGACCTGAGGCAATTGAACTTGGTGTTAAGGAAGATGCATATGTTCTGGATGCAACAGTTGAATTAACTGAGCTTTTGGGAGATAACACAAACGTTTATGTTGATATTGATACAGTGAAGTCAATTCTGAAGGTAGATCCACATGATACACCAAAGATGGATTCACAGATTCAGTTCTCAATCCCATACAATCAGGTATACCTCTTTGATGGAGAAACAGAATTTGTTGTAGAAAACAAACTCAGAAATTTATAAGAAAAAAAGGTACTCAATAAGTACCTTTTTTTTTGAAATACTTTTCTTTTAAGTATGTAAATGATACCATTATTTTATAGGGGATGAATGATTATGGCGGATGTAATAGTTAAGAAATTACCGGATTATTATTTAAGTCGAGTGATTAATGTGAGTGACAATGATTCACTTCCACATCTTCATCAGGCTTTGGAAATCTATTTTTTGATAGATGGTCATTGTAATTACATTGTCGGAAATCGCTCGTTTAAAGTGAATCCAGGTGATATCATGGTGATTCCTTCTGGCATGATTCATAGTACTATCTACAATGGAAGTGCGCGCAGTCGTGTTGTAGTGAACTTTACGACTGAGTTTGTCCCTAAAAGTCTGATGGATCATTTCTCTGAACCATTTATTTATCACAATAATGAAGCATTGAATGAATTTGTAGAGTTGTTTGAGAAAATTGAAAAGGAACAATCGAGTACAGATGATTATGCATCTGATATTGTAAGATGCAATACCATCCTTCTGCTTCTGATGATTCTGCGTCATCAAAATGAGTATCATGAGAAGAAAGAAGAAAACAACCTTGTTTCCAAAGCGTTGGCTTATCTTCAGCAGAACTACATGAATGAAGTGAAGCTGTCATCTGTGGCAAAAGCTTTTTCAGTCAGTTCTGAACATTTATCAAGAGTATTCAAAAAAGAAACGGGTATTGGATTTAATGAATATCTTACCTTGTTCCGTTTGCAGAAAGCTGAGTTTATTTTAAGGACAAGTCCGAATAAAGCCATCAGTGAAGTGGCTTATACATGCGGGTTCAATGATGGAAATTATTTTTCATATAAGTTTAAAGAAGTGTATGGGGTATCACCTATCAAATTGAAAGGGAAGCCAGTCAACAGGAAGAGTTATCTTCCATATGAGGAGAACAACTAATGCAGAAAGTATTATCAGATCATCATGTTGTGATTGAAAATCAACATTTTACAGGAAATCGTTCCGCAAAGGAAATGCATGAAGATGGAAGACCATATGGAACCTTCAGAACTGCAACCCTGCTTGTCGATGGAAGTGATATTTTATTTAAAAACTGCGTATTTGAAAACAATGCAGGACCTGGTAAAATTGCAGGTCAGTGCATCGCTTTATATCTTGATGGGGACAACATTGTGCTTGAAAATTGTATATTAAAGGGAAATCAGGATACTTTGTTTCTGGCTCCGCTTCCTGAAAAGGAATTGATTCTAGGAGGGTTTTTAGGTCCTAAACAGAATACACCACGAACACCAAGAAAATATGTGTTCAGAAAATGCCGTATAGAAGGTGGTGTGGATTTCATCTTCGGAGGTG
>JAZRUQ010000019.1:0-8930 GCA_045652605.1 Erysipelotrichaceae bacterium | reverse complement strand
TAGAAATATATGGAATGCAGCGACAACGATTTTAGTGATCTTATCTGTTGTGCTGGCGTTTCTGATTGTCGGGTTTAAATTTCTTGGTTATGAAACGTATATTGTCTTGTCAGGCTCAATGGAACCTGCCTATCCAACGGGCTCAATGATTTATGTGCAGGATGTAGAACCAATGGAGCTTGAAACAGGAGATGTCATCACCTTCAAGCTGAGTGGAGAAACCATCGCAACGCATCGCATCATTGAAGTGGTGGAAGAGGATGGACAAAGATGCTTCAGAACAAAAGGTGATGCCAATGATGTTGAGGATGGATCACTGATTCCAGTAAATCATGTGATCGGATCACCAATGTTTGTGATTCCAGGTTTGGGATATCTGGCAAGTTATCTGCAATCGAAATCAGGTTTTTATCTGATGATTGCATATGGAGCAGTTCTTCTGCTTCTGATTATGATTCCGGAACTGTTTCCGGAAGAGAAAAAGGGTAACGACGAGTGAAAGCTCGTTAGGAAGTGCAATGCATTTCCAGATAGAAAGGGGAAAAGAAATGAAAAAAAGTAAGATCTTCGCCCTTATACTGTGCACTGCATTTCTGTCGGTGACCACGGTATTAGGAACACTGGCTTACCTGACATCAAGGGATTCTGTAGCGAATACATTTACTGTGGGAGATGTACAGATTACATTGGATGAACATCCTGTAGATGAAAATGGTAAACAAGTGGCCGATTGTCCTGCTGAAGGGTGTGTGCGTGTCAAGGAAAATCAGTATCATGTTGTGCCTGGTGAAACATATGATAAAGATCCTATGGTTACAGTAAAAGCGAAAAGTGAACCTTCATATGTACGTATGATTATGACTGTTCACAATGCCTCTGCTGTACAGGCAATTGTTGATAATTCAGTTCATCAATTGAATGACTATGCAGATTTATTTGCAGGATGGGACCAGGAATCCTGGCTGTATGAAGGATTTGAAGCAGATGCAAGCGCAAATACAATTGCGTTTGAATTCCGCTACTTTGACAAAAACAGTCAGAAAGATGTTGCCGATGCATCAGGCTTAACTGAAGATATGGAACTTCCTGCACTGTTTACTCAGCTGGTCGTTCCAGGGACAGTGACAAACGCTGAACTGAAAGCACTCTATGGCAATCCTGAAGATTCGGAAGGAGACTTCAGAATTGTGGTGGAAGCTCATGCGATTCAGGCAGCAACATTTGCGGATGCAGATGCAGCTTGGGCTGCATTTGATGTCCAGAATGCATCAAATTGAGTTTGATGACAGCTAGATCATCAGGAAAGGGGTGAGCGCGACGTGAAAAGAAAAAAATACAAACTGAAACAATCAGCTAAAAAAATCATGCTGGTTCTGGTTGCTGGAATCTTCATTCTTGGAAGTGTCGCAGCTGGTTCATTGGCCTGGTTGATTGATGAAACAGAACCATTAACAAATACATTTGTTTATGGAGATATCAACATTGATTTGTATGAAACGGATACAGGTCTGGATCAGGACAATGATGCAAGAACAAATACCTACAAGATGATGCCAGGAGAGGACATCATCAAAGATCCAAAAGTTACTGTGATGCAGTCAAGTGAAGACTGCTGGCTGTTTGTCAAACTGGAAAAACAGAATAACTTTGATGAATTCATGGAATATACCATTCTGGTTGGAGATAATGACTGGAAAGTTCTGGATGCGATCAATCATCCAGGAGTATATTACCGTGCTGTAAGTGCAGATGAAGTCAAAGATGATGATAAGGTATTCAGCATTATTCAGAATGACAAGGTTACAGTCAAGGGGAGTGTAACAAAACAGATGCTCAATGATCTGACAGATGAAACATACCCAAGATTGAAAGTAACAGCCTATGCAGTTCAAAGAAGTGAAACCATTGATGCAATTGACACAGCAGTTGAAGCATGGGCACTGACATCTGACCAATCACAGGTCAATCCATAGGTGTTAACGATAGAAATGTCGTACACATAAAAAGAAAGGGAAAGGAAACTTAAAAATGAAGAATTTGAAGAAGATTTTAGCATTGGCACTTGTAGTAGCTATTACTGCTACAGCTTCCATTGCAGGTACATTGGCTTACCTGACTGACAGAGACAGCAAAGCTAACGTATTCACTGTTGGTGATGTTCAGATCGAACTGAACGATACTTTTGAACAGGGATCACAGCTGGTTCCAGGTGTTGTGATTGAAAAAGAAGCTTCAATTACTAACACTGGTAAGAACGATGCATGGGTATGGCTGACACTGGCAGTTCCAACTGCATTTGATAATGCTCAGAATCCATTCTTGAACTTAACTACTGGCAATGCTGCAGATTGGACAGAACTTGCAAATCCAACTACAGAAACTATTGATGGTAAAGAATATGTAGTTTACACATTGCTGTATAACGAATTGGTAAAGCCTGATGAAACAACTTCAATGGGTCTTACAACTGTTGGACTTGATTCTCACGTTGATGTTGATCCAGAAGGAAATGCTTACTGGGTTGAAGCTGGTGTAGCAACTGATCTGGGATGGAATATCAATGAAGAATCAGCTCCTGTAGTATATGTAGGTGCTTATGCAATTCAGTCTGAAGGTTTCACTACTGTTGAAGAAGCTTATGCAGCTTATGCAGCTCAGTGGACAACAGCTGAAGGTGAAAACAAGGGTACTGAATGGGCAGATGCTCCAACTGTTGTATCTACAGTTGCAGAACTGAAAACAGCATTAAAGACTAAGGATTCATCAATTATTCTGGATTCTGGAACATATGATATGGGCGGAAACTACAGCATTGCTGAAGGTGTAGAACTGATTGGTGCCGAAAATGTAGTTATTAAGGGAACTCTTACAAGCTCATTGAAGAACGTAACAGTTAAAAACGTTACTTTCGAATCTGGAAATGCACAGCGTTGGGCATATGCATCAGGAAACCTAACATTTGAAGATTGCACATTCAATGGAACAAGCGTTTATGCAATTCACTATGATGGAACAACAAATGCAGACATTCTGTATAAGAACTGTGAAATTACAGGATGGGTAGCAATTGCTGGTGGACATAAGAGCCTTACATTTGATGGCTGCACAATCAACGGTAATGGTGCATATGGTGTAATCCGCACATACGACAATGCAACAATCAAGAACTGTACATTTGATGTAGAAAACGTAAACAAGACTGACGTTTACCAGGATGGTATCCATGCAGTAGATTGCACAATTACAGTTGAAAACTGCACTAACGTGAACGGAAACATCGAAGATCTGTTCAACGTATCAGGTACAGGTAAAATTGAAAAGAAATAATTAAATAGATTTACTATTTATAAATTTTAAGAAAGAGAGAAGTAAAATGATTAAGAAATTATTATTAACATTGCTTGTTGTTACTCTTTCGGTAACTGCAGGTGTTGCAGGAACATTGGCATATCTTCAGGATGAAGATAGCGATGTAAACGTTATGACAGTTGGTAATGTTCATATCAAACAGCATGAATATGAACGTGCAACTGACGCAAACGGAAATTATACAACTATTGATGTAGATGGTATTAAGAGCTATGAACTGCAGGAGTTTACACAGGGAAAACCTCTGTATCCTTTTGTTGGTGAAGTGAATAATGGATATGATTCTACTCCAGTTCGTCTGGGACAGCTTGGACATAACAGCCGTGGTGGCATGAATGTATTCCCAGCAAAGAACGTTCAGGATAAGTTTGTAGTAGTTGAAAACACAGGAAGTTCTGATGCATATGTACGTACAATCGTTGCGTTTGAAGCAGGATCTTTAGCTGAAGAAGAATGGTATAAAGTTATTAAGTATTCATCACATCTTACATGGAAAGAAACTCAGGACTGGTTCGTAACAGAAATTAATGGTAATAACTATTATTTTGTTGAATTTGTTTATGAAGGAGCTAATGGTGTTCAGCATTCAAATGGTGTGCTGCCTCCAGGTGACTATACTTTTAACAGCCTTGCACAGGTTTACATGTTCGATACAGCTACGAATGAAGATGTAGAGGCACTTGACGGAAACAAGAATGGTACATTCGATATTCTGGTTCTTTCACAGGCAGTTCAGACTGAAGGATTTGAAAATGCAAAGACTGCGTTAGATGCAGCATTCGGAGCATTCAATGAAACAAATGCAGTTGCTTGGTTTACCGGAATGGAAAATGATATTCCAGCAGTTATTAGCGAATATTATGACTATTTTGACTATGTATATGATAGTGGAAATTACGTGATTGGTGATGATTTTGTTGCGGATGATTACATTTTCTATGCTCCAGGAACAACAGTTGGGCTGGATTTGAATGGAAAGGAAATTACTGCGGGCAATCGAGGACAGTATCTTTTCATTGCACAGGGTGGTTCTAAACTTTCTTTTGATGGAAATGGAACTGTAGATGCTGGAAAAGGATTCTTTGCTAGCACTGGTGGTGCTGAAATCACTGTCAATGAAGGTACTTACTATTTTGATCAGACAGGTAAATTGGATAATATTCTTCATCATTCACTTGCTCAGAATGAAGCTAAAATTGTAATTAATGGCGGTACTTTTGTTTCTTCTATTGAAAATGCAGCAATTTTCTTCGCAACAAGCAATGCAGTGATTGAAGTAAATGGTGGATACTTTGACAATACTGCAGATGAAACACCTGATTACTTCAGCATGGGAACAAATAAACACAATACAAACCGTATCATCTTTACAGGTGGAACATTTGTAAACTGGAATCCGATGGAAGACAGAATGATGTATAAAGGTGAATGGCCAGCAAATGGTTATGATGCTTTTAGTGGTCCATGGATGCTTCTTGCGGATGGATATAAAGTGGTATCAGAAACACAGCCAAATGGTGACGTTTGGTACACTGTTGTAGCTAAATAAAATCATGCTAGACTCAGTTATATGCTGAGTCAGCATTCAAAGGACATGAATATATTCGTGTCTTTTGAATGCTTAGAGAGAGATAGAATGAAGAAATTAATATTTTGTTTAATATGTGTTTTGTTGATGGTTATGTCCATTGGGAGCACAATTGCATATTTCAGTGTGTCAACTGATCCTTCAGTTCTGTTTGTTAAAGGTGAAGTTGAACTTGAACAAGTGATTGTACAGAGAGATGAATCTTTTAAGATAGCTGCAGTGGATGATGATGCGGACTATGAGTCCTATTTGCTTCCGAGTGAGTTGTATCCTGCAGGTGTTGTCAAATTCTGGAATCAGAGATCTTATGCAAGAGATCAGATTGTATCTGTAAAAAATATGGGGTCATCACCAATGTTTGTTAGAACAGTGTTTGCATATCCATGTGATGCTGAGCTTGAATTCAATGTGGTTGAGATGATTTCTGATGAGAGAGTATGGGATTGGAACTGGCATGAAGATCCAATTGAAATTGATGGAACTTGTTATAACGTAGTGAGTGCAAGTTACATCTATCGTGATGGTGTTGTTTTGCCTGGTGAATCAACATATCCAAGTCTGCTTCAGGTGAGGGTTCATGATGGAAGTCAGTCTGAGGTTGCTTTATATAGTATTTCACAGGGTGTATCGATTGATGATGAAGATGCATTGACTGTGTTGAATGAGCGTTTAGGTCATGATTATGAAAAGTTATTTAATCGATAAGGGAGAGGAGTGGTTGTGATGAAGTCTTTGTATAAAAAGAGTTTTATGCTGATTGCAGCTTTGGTTATGGTTATCACTGTTGCGGTTGGTTCTACATTAGCGTATGTTGTTACACAGACTCCTTCACTGATGAATTTGTTTGTACCTGGGTTTGAGTCGACAGGAGATATTCTTATTACGAAAGAGATTGAGCATCCTTTTGGTTCAAATTATGCAGTTCCTGAAGATTTGTCATTTACGTTTGATGTTTCTTTAGGTGAGGGTTATGCATCAAAGACAGTGTTGACTTCTATTGGTCAGATGACATGTGATGAACATGGTATGCTTTCGGTGTCATTAAAACCTGGTGCATCCATTGAGTTCGTGGAGTTGTTAAGCGGTACTTCTGTGACTGTCAGTGAACGTCAGGATCACGCAGGATTTACTGTTGATGAGGCAAGCAAGAGTGTTACTGTTGGTCGTTTGAATGATACGACTGTATCTTTTGTCAATGTGTATCGTCCTTCTGCAGCTCAATCTAATCTGGTTGTGACTGGAGTAAAAGAAATTTCTGGTCGTGAATGGATGGATGGGGATTCATTTACATTCAGACTGGATATGAAGGCTCATGGATCTGATAGTGACTGGGAATATCTCGGTGAGAAGACGGTTGTTTATGATGAGTCAAACAGTTCATTCAATCGTTTTGATTTAAGTAATCTGATTTCTTCATTTGATGAAGCAGGGACATATATTTTTAAGCTGTCTGAAGTTTCAGGCACTGCTGCTGGAATGACATCGGATGATCGTACTTTTGAAGTTCTTGTGTCTGATGCAGATATGGATGGAAGTCTTGAAATTGCGGATGTGCGCATGGATGGGCAGTCAGTTGGATTGACTGAAGGCAGTTATGTTTTTGATGTGACAATTGTGAATGAATATCTTCCTAGTGGAAGCGATGAAGTTGTTGTTCAGATTCATAAAGATCTGGAAGACTTGAGTGGGCAGAATATGACTCCTGCTGGATTTACATTCAGTCTTTATGATGATCAGGGAAATCTGGTTCAGTCTTCATCAGCAACTTCTTCTACAGGGGATACAAGCATTCGTCTGCATTACAGTGCAGATGATGCAGGATGTGATTTTGTTTATGTGCTGAAGGAAGATCAGGGAACTGTTTCAGGAATGAGCTATGATTCGAAAGAAGTTCAGTTCATGGTATCTGTTGTGGACAATTATGATGGAACTGTAAGTGCATTTGTTTATGAAGAAAAGACTTGCGAAGAAATCATTACACTGGTTAATCCTGATCCAATAGAGACACCAGAGCCAACAGTGACACCAGAGGCTACAGAAGACCCTGCAGCATCACCAGAGCCAACAGAAATGCCTGAATCTGAGCCAAGTGTTGTCCTGGAAGAAAGAATCACTGTGTGCAGAATTCCTGATGCAGCATCGGATTCATATTCTGTTTCATTTAAGAACACGTATGATCCATCTGATGATCAGTTGACTATTTCTGGAGATAAAGATCTTAATGGTCGTACTCTTGATGCAGGAGAATTTACTTTTGATCTGATTTATCAGTCAGAAGTGATTGATTCTGTGACTCATGATGAAAATGGGTATTTTGAATTTGATGAATTGAATTTCAGCCAGGTGGGTACATTTGTATATACTGTGAAGGAAAATCTGAATGATCTTTCAGGGGGTATTACAGCTGATACAGCTGAATACACTGTTACGGTTCCAGTGACAGATGAAGGTGGTACTTTACATGCATCTGCAAAGATTCTGGATGAAAATTCAAATGAATCTGAAATTAAGTTTGTGAATGAGTATGCTGCAGCAGAAACAGAAGTAGATGTAATGGGTACAAAAGTACTTGATGGCAGAGCACTTGAGTCAGAAGACTTTAAGTTTGAATTATATGAAACAGATGAAACGTATCAGACAGGTGCAGTAAAAGAGTCTGTCTACAACAATGCTCAGGGTGAATTCAAGTTCAGTACGCTTAAATTCAGTGCTGTTGATACGTATTATTATGTTGTGAAAGAAAATTCATCAGATTCACCAATGAATGGTGTAACGTACGATTCATCTGAATACCATATTCAGATTGTAGTATCTGATGATAGAAATGGATCTCTGAAGAGTGACACAACAATTGTGCAGGTGAAGGGTACTGAACGCAATGAAGTGTCAGGTATTGTCTTTAACAATAGCTATGATGCAAAGGATGCTGTTGTGATATTTGAAGGTTTGAAGAAACTCAATGGTGCATCCATCACTTCCGGCATGTTCAGCTTCTATCTGTATGAAACAGATGATACATTTGGATATGATCCAAATTCAGAACCATTGAAGAAGGTTTCAAATCGTGCTGATGGAACATTTGCGTTTGATGCTTTGACATTTGCTGAAGAAAAAACAGCTTATTATGTTGTGATTGAAAATCAGACTCAGAAACTGGATCGTGTTGAATATGACAATCGTGTCTATGAGATTACAGTAGAAGTAGAAGACCATGATGGCCAGCTTGAAGCTGTAGTAACAGGTGCAGAGGATATTGTGTTTGAAAATACATTTGTTCCTAAGCCAAGTGATCTGGAAGTTGAGTTGAAAGCACATAAGACGGTTAAGAATACAGGTAACCAGACTATAGGGCCTGAAGGATTCCAGTTTGTGCTTGAACGCAAGAACTCTGATGACAAATCAATTGTTGCAAGTGATGCATCAGGGAATGCAGTCTTTATGATGAACTATTCAGAAGAAGATGCAGGAAAAGTATTTGATTATAAGCTGAGTGAAGTTAACGACGGTAGGGAAGATGTAACTTACTCAACTGCTGCTTATGATCTTCGTGTTGAAATTGTGCTTGAAAACAACACGCTGAAAGCTATCCTGATGGTAGAGGGCGAAGAAACAGATGAAGTTGTCTGTGAGTTTGAAAACACTTATCATAAAGTGATTGAAGATCAGCCTCAGCCTACACCTAAACCTCAGGGTCCAGCAAACACTGGAGATGACTCCAATGTGATTCTGTATGCTCTGATCGCAATTATCAGCTTGCTGCTGATTGTGCTTCTGTATGTTTTGAAAAGAATCAACAGAAAAAAATAAACAGATGTAAAAGAGACTCATGATGGGTCTCTTTTATTGTGTGCATAAAAACATAAAATTAAGAAAAAGTTGTTGACACATAGAAATAAGTTTGTTATGATAAGAAAGCTCAAATGAGCGGTATGAAGAAGTACTCAAGAGGCCGAAGAGGTGCCCCTGCTAAGGG
>JAZRUQ010000018.1:0-1556 GCA_045652605.1 Erysipelotrichaceae bacterium | reverse complement strand
AATGTTTCTTGCCAAGATGGCGGAAATGATTGAATGGCATGAAAAATATTCAACTTGTTCAGGTTAGAAAGGATATCTTGTGTGATAAAATGGATGAATCATGAAAAGTGTTTGTTTCTGTTCGCAAGAATGGAGATGAATAAAATGGAAAAGAAGAGATGTGCTATTTATTGTCGACTCTCTGAAGAAGATCGAGACAAACAGTTTGATACAGATGATTCACTAAGTATTCAAAATCAGAAAAGCATGCTGATATCGTATGCGCTGAAGCAGGGGTGGGAAGTGTTTGGGATTTACAGTGATGAGCTGCCTGGAACATCCAGAACTCGACCTGAATTTCTGAAGCTGATTAAGGATGCAGAAAACAGAAAGTTTGATATTGTCCTGTGCAAGACGCAGTCCAGATTCACACGAGAGCTTGAAATGGTTGAAAAATACATTCATGGATTGTTTCCTTTGTGGGGTATTCGCTTTGTGAGTGTTGTGGATAATGCGGATACAGAGATTGCAGGAAACAAGAAATCACGTCAGATCAATGGTCTGGTGAATGAATGGTATCTTGAGGATTTGAGTGACAACATTCGCTCTGTATTGACCGATAGACGCAAAAAAGGAGTCCATATCGGGGCGTTTGCGCTTTATGGGTATCAGAAGGACCCGAATCAAAAAGGTCATTTAATTATTGATCCTGAGGCTGCAGCGGTTGTAAGAGAAGTGTTCAGCATGTATGCTCAGGGAGTGGGAAAGATGGCGATTGCACGTGCTTTAAATGATCGAGGAATTCCAAATCCGACGGAGTACAAACGTTTAAAGGGATTGAGATATTATCAGCCTAAGCGCAAGAATTCAACGCTGTGGAAGTATTTTAATATCAGTGACATGCTGATCAATGAGATGTACATTGGAAACATGACGCAGGGGAAATACGGTTCTGTTTCGTATAAATCAAAGAAAAACAAGCCTAGACCAAAGGATCAGTGGATTAGGGTTGAAGGGACTCATGAGCCGATTATTGAGCGTGAATTGTGGGATAAAGTGCAGGAAATGCTTCAGCAAAAGACAAAGCCTTTCTCTGTTGGGGAAGTAACTTTGTTTTCAAGAAAGGTTCGCTGCATGGATTGCGGGTATAGTCTGACAAACCAGAAAAAACATAATAGACGCTATTTAAAGTGCTCTACAGCGTATGCTTCCAAGGGGTCATGTGTTGGTGCATTCATCTCAGCAAGTGCCTTAGAACAGGCTGTATTGGCTGAGCTGAAGCGTCTTTGCAGCATGTATCTGAATATGGATGAACTTGAGTCCAAGGTGCATTTGAATGCGGATTTGACATTCAAACTTCAGCAGCTTGATCAGCATAAACGTCTTTACGAAAAGAAGATTGCAGAGTATGTCAAAGGCTTAAGAGATCTGTACCTGGATAAAGTGAGAGGAATACTTTCTGAAAGTGATTATCTGTATATGTCGAAAGATTTTTCCCAGGAAAAAAACAGAATTGAGAAACTGGTTGATGAAACCAACCTGGAAATTGAAAAATTAAAGGAAAGATTAAAGAAAAG
>JAZRUQ010000017.1:0-11151 GCA_045652605.1 Erysipelotrichaceae bacterium | reverse complement strand
CACTTCCAGCATTGTCAGAAAACAGGATTGTATTGCCAATGAGAATTGATGCCTACAAAGTCATGAATTATTACGATGCATCCAAAAGTGAAGCAGATCGCTCCATGGCTGTCAGTGAATATGAAGGTGTCTATCGACCATCACAGAGTGTCTGCTACAGTTATGATGGGAAAGTCTTTGAAGTAACCGCAATGATTTCAGGCGTAGTAACTGACATCTATGAAGATGAGTTGATGGGCCGTTGTGTTGAAGTGGATCATGGTTCAGGATTAGTGATTACTTATCAGAGTCTTTCCAGCACATCGTTGAACATCAATGATCAGGTTCATCAATATGATGTGATTGGTCTTGCCGGTGAAAATCGTTATTTTTCACAATTAGGAATTCATGCTCAGATCAGTGCCCATCTTCATGGTAAACTGGTTGATCCTGAATCTTTGATTGAATGTAAACTTTCAGAAATCAATTAAAGCAACTCTGTGATTTTCTTGTAAACGTGTTATAATGTACAAGATAAGAGGAATATATCCTCTATTGTTGAAGAGTAATCTGATTTTTTATCAGAAGTAGAAAGAGGAGCAGTATGAATTTGATTAAGGGAGCATTTCCTTATTTTGTCGTACCACTTGTGCTTTCACTGATTCTTGTACCTGTTGCCAAGAAAATCGGTTTGAGTCTGAATGTTTATGCAGTAGAAAACAGCCGTACTGTTCATCAGGGGAAAATTGTAAGAATGGGTGGTTTAGCTATTTTTGTAGCTTATATGATAGCCCTTGCGATTTTTGTCAAAGCAGATGATACTTGGAATGGTGTTCTGATTGGTGGATCAATTGTGTTTGCTGGTGGTCTGTTGGATGATTTGTATGATCTGAAACCAAAATACAAGCTTGCATTCCAAGGTGCTGGAGCACTGGTAGCCATGTTGGTGGGGAATATCTCACTGGGGGCAATTAGTCTTCCATTTGGCATCAGCATTGATACAGGTCTGTTGTCATTTCTGGTTTCCTTTGTCTGGATTGTCGGGGTAACCAATGCGATTAACCTGATTGATGGTCTGGATGGTCTTTCCGGTGGTATCTGTTTTATTGTGCTTTGTACCATCGGTATTATAGGTTATATGATGGGACGCAGAGATATCTGTGTTGTGACGTTGATTCTCTCAGGAGCGATTTTAGGCTTTCTGCGTTACAATTTCCATCCTGCATCCATTTTTATGGGTGACTGCGGGGCATTGTTTCTGGGATTTACAATTGCCTGCATTTCATTGATGGGTTTTAAGACAACGACTTTTGTCACTTTGGCACTTCCAATTCTGATTCTGTTTATCCCAATTTCAGATACATTGATTGCCATGGTCAGAAGAAAGCTCAAGGGTGTTGGCATGATGTCTGCAGACAAATCACATATGCATCATATTCTGATGTATCGTCTGAAACTGGGGCATCGCAATGCAGTGCTTGTGCTGTATGCAGTTGCTGTCTTGTTTGGGCTATGTGCTATTTTAATGTACATGGATGAAAATGTTGGTGTACTTCTGCTTGCTGTCTTGTTGATTGGATTTGAACTGTTTATTGAAAGTACAGATATGGTCAATCCTAAATTCCATCCATTGATTGGTCTTTCAAGACGTATCTTTGGCTGGCCTAAGAAAAAAGAGAAGAATGAAGAATAACAGTTTCACACTTTGTGAAACTGTTTTATTATGGTATTATCTTTGCAGAGGTAGTTTATGAAGTTAAATACGCATTATCATTTGAAAGGAAGAGCATTGAAAACTGCACTTGCAGTGTTTCTGGCTGAACTTTTTGCAGTGATTTTAGGAAGGTCAAGTTCATTCTACAGTTCAATTGCGGCTGTGATCTGCATGATGAAAAATCATGAAATGACTCAGCAGAAGGGGATTGAACGATTGATTGGGACAATTGTAGGAGGACTTTTAGGATGGGCCTTTCTGGAATTGTTCATCCGTCTTCCTTACTATAAAGAACTGTTTTATCCTTTTATGGCACCCTTTGGTGTACTGCTTGTGATTTATGTACTGAATGTCATGAATCGTCAGACATCCTGTATGATTGGATGTGTTGTCTTTTTGAGCATTGCAGTGAATTTTAATCGCTCTTTGTCTGAAATTCCAGTGTATGTCATTGATCGTATCTTTGATACAACACTCGGAATTGCGATGGCATCCATTGTTTCTGCACTTCCATTATGGAATCCAAAACCTGAAAAGAAAGAGGAATAAGTATGAGCAAAATTACAGTTGTAGGAAGCTTCTCAATGGATCTGACAGTAACGATGAGTCAGTTTCCTAAAGAAGGACAGACCATTATCGGCAAGAAAATGCTGAAAAATCCAGGGGGAAAAGGAGCCAATCAGTGCATTGCTGCTGCTCGTTTAGGCGGTGATGTGGAAATGATCGGCATGGTCGGCAATGATGAAAACGGACGCATCATCAAAGATCTGTTTGTATCAGAAGGTGTCAACATTGAACATGTTCTGACAACGGATAAAGAACCAACGACAATCGCATTGATTGAAATTGATGATACTGCTCAAAACAAGATTGTCGTAGTACCTGCTGCAAACTTTGTCTATTCTGTTGAGGATCTGCGTGCAGTGAAAGATGTGATTGCCAGCACAGAAATGGTGGTAGCTCAGCTTGAAATGCGACTGGATGTCATGGAGGAACTGGCTGAATTATGCAGACAGGCCAATGTACCTATGATTTTAAATCCAGCTCCTGCAGTACCACTAAGTGATGAACTGTTGTCAAAAGTCACATACCTGACACCAAATGAAACAGAGCTGTCTGTCATTACGAATCATCCTGTATCAACACTGGATGAAATCAAAGAAGCTGCTCAGATGCTTCTGGATCGTGGTGTAAAACATGTCATTGCGACATTAGGCGATAAGGGAGCACTGATGGCAGATGCATCTGGTATGGAAGTTGTGCCAGGCTACAGCGTCAAGGCCATCGATACAGTTGCGGCAGGAGATTCCTTCAACGGAGCACTGGCAAAGGCACTGGTGGATGGCAAAACACTGAAAGAAGCAATCGGTCTTGCCAATGCAGTAGGCGCAATCACTGTCACACGTCATGGTGCAATTCCATCACTTCCAACCAAAGAAGAAGTTGAAACATTCATTCAAAACCAAAAGATTCAGTAAAAACTGAATCTTTTTTTAGTTCAAAAGTAGGTTTTTGCGTTTTTTGGGGAATATATAAGTAGGAGGGTTCGCCTATGAATAGTTCAACTTTGCAGAATTTACTTAAATATCCATGCAGTGCACATGATGAAATGCACAATGTCTTATGTGTGAAAGAGAAAGAATATGCTCAGCTTCCAGATCGTGTCTTGCAGTCTCATCTGATTTCTGAAGCCAACTGGATGTTGAGAAAAGAATATCGTTCCTGTGATCAGCTAGGGGTCAAAATACAGGTTGGAGACATCTGTTACATTGATTTTGGTCAGGCTTATCTGAATGAAGCTGGTTTTCAGCATTTTGGTCTGATATTGAAAATTTTTAATGGGAAAGCATTTGTTGTGCCTATGACATCCAATCCTGAAACCTATGCACAGGCATATGATGAGAAAAACAATGTTCATGGCAAGCAGCATCTGATGAGAATAGGTCGTATACAAGGGTTGTATCGTGAATCTGTTCTGTTTCTGAATGACTGCAAGTACATCAACACTGCACGCATTATAGATGTGAAAGCCAGAATACCAAAAGAGAGTCTTTTGTTTGAAAAAATCACCCAACGGGTTATTCAATGTCTGCTTTGTGAATAAGACTTCGTTCGACAATTTTCTTGTCTTTTTTAAGTACAATGAAAAAAACGAGGTGAATGGAATGAGTGAAGTATCAATCATAAAAAAAGAAGTGAAAAAAGGAATACAGATGACTGTATCTGATTTCTTTATGATGAGTTTGGGATTATGTGCAGGTCTGAATTCGACTGAATCGATCACTGGACTTTTGATTTTTTGTGTATTGGGATATTTCTTTCAGAAGAGTCTTCAGCAGTTTTTTGAATTTCTTCTGGTATTTTTGATTGTATCAGGATTTCAAAGTGGAGCATTGTTGTATCAAAATGGTTTATTGGTTGTGTTTTTTGGCTTGATGGTGCTGTTTGTGCGCATGATTCACGCCAGTATGTTTCATTGTATGCCTTATCTTGTATCTTTAGTCAGTTTTTTGTCTGCATTGGTCTATTTCTCTGATGTCTATACAGGGCTGCAGTATGCACTGTGTGGTTTTGTGCTGATGAAGTTATGCTCCAGTGAAAGAATTCTGATTCGCAGAGAATTTGTGATCAGTGAGATGATGATGAGTGTCATGATTGCTTTGATTCTGCTGTTTCTGCAGAAGTTTCTTTCATCAGGACAGATGTTGTTTCTGGTGGTCTTGTTGATGAGCTATTGTGCTTATACATTTCATACAGAAGCATGGATTGCGACAGTGGGTCTGTTTTATGTGCTGATGAACCAGAATGGGCAGTTGATTCCATGGATTGTGTGTGTCGGTGTGCTTTATTTTCTCAAATCACTGAAAGGCGGGTTGTTTATCCTGTTTCCGCTGGTTTGTCTGATTATCAACAAATCGTTGGTTTCAGGAGCATTTGGTGTTGTGATGATGGTTATCGTCTTGAATCTTCCTGAACGTTCTTTGTTGAGTTTTCTGGATCAGAACAATGAAGATCATTTATTGAAGTTAAGACTGCGCAACAAAGAACAGCTGCTTCAGCATCATTTGAATCAGTTTTCACATGTCTTTGATTTGATTGCGGATTATTATGAAGATTCATTTTTAAGAGAAGTTCAGTTCATAAAAGGAATGTCCAATGCTATGAGCGAGCTTTCTTTAACGATGAAACAATGTGCTTTATCACAGGAAGATGAAGCAGTTCATGTCATGGAACTTTTAAAGGGATATCATTATGATGTGTTGAAAGTGTATGTGAGTCATTCGGATACAGGATGTCTGCATCTTGTGATCATATTGAATGATTGTCTGCGCAAAGATGTGGATGATGTTATTTTGCCTGTTCTGCAGATGAACATCAATTCAAATCTGAAACTGATCTCCTATCGCAAAGCACAGAAGTTTTCGAATACTGTCCGTCTTGAGTTTTCATCAAAGAAGCCATTAGGAATCAAAGCGAAAGCTTATCGTTCGTTAGATCATGAAAAGACCAGCGGAGATACGTGTGCTATCTTTCAAAGCGGAAATCATACCATCTGCACCATCAGTGATGGGATGGGAACGGGGGCACAAGCAGAAAAGACTTCAGGGTTTGTGACAGCACTGACACAGCGTTTATTGGTGTGCGGCATGCCGATTGAGATGATTGTGCGATGCATCAATTCATTATGTTCGTTAAGTCAGCAGGATCAGTTTGCCACCTTGGATTTTTTATGTGTGGATGCCTTGAATCATCGTGTCATTCTTTCTAAAAATGGAGCAGCCCCAAGTTATCTGATTCGAGGTAATGAAACACTCAAGATAGAAGGTCATTCTTTGCCTCTGGGTATTATTAAACAGATCAGTCCGGATTGTTTTCAGGTGGAAGCAAGAAGCAAAGATGTGTTTGTCATGTGCAGTGATGGTGCAGATGAGCTGATGATTCAAAAATGGCTGAGAAGCAGAAATACAGCTGAATTAAGACAATCGATTGAACAGACATTGAAAGTTCATAATAAAAAAGATGATATCACAGTAATTGTTGCAGAAATTCTTTGAAAAAAAGAGGGAATATGCTAAAATCACATACACGGTGAGTAATGTGAAAATTGAAGATTTAAAACAATGTAAACTGGTAGTAGCGTGTAGCGGAGGGCCTGATTCGATGGCTCTTTTTGCGTTGTGTCTATCTCAGGGCATTCGTGTTGTGGCAGCTCATGTCAATTATCACAAAAGAGAAACTTCTGATCGTGATGAACAGATCGTTAAAGATTATGCGTTGAAACATGGTGTTCTGTGTGAAGTGCTGCATCCTGTTTATGAATCCGGCAATTTTCAGAACTGGGCCAGAGAAGTACGTTATCAGTTCTTTTATGAGGTGATGATGAAACATCAGTGTGATGGTGTTGTTGTAGCTCATCATGAAGATGATGTAATTGAAACTTATCTTTTCCAAAAGAAAAGAAAGATGATTCCTGATTGTTTTGGAATTGCCGAGAAAACTGAGATTCAGGGATGTCCAATCTATCGACCGCTGCTTCATATGAAGAAAACAGATCTGATTGATTATTGTCATGTTCATCAGATTGTCTATGGTCATGATGAAACCAATGATACCGATCAGTACACCAGAAATCGCATTCGTCATCATCTTGTTGAAAAGATGAGTGAAACAGAGCGTCATCAGACTCTTCTGGATTTAAGACTTGATAATCTGGATTTGATGATTGAGCGTGAAATGGTGGATACGATGCTGCAAAGATATCCGACAGTATTGCCTGTTGATGTGTTTGAGCGTCTGTCACAGCGTGAAAAAATCCTGCTTCTGAGAAAAATGATCTACAGCAAAGCAGGCTATTTTGTTGGGAGTAATGAATGCGAGGATCTGATTCGTCAGCTGAGTGCCTATAAGAATGTGGAAATCTCATTGAAGAATTGTGTGAAGTTGTCAAAAATGTACCATCTTATTGAAATCTGTGAGAAAAAAGAGGTATTGTATTCCTATGTTCTGGAAAGACTTGAGATGATGGATACGGAATTCTTCAAACTGACAGATACAGGAAAGAGTACAGAAGCTGTGACTTTGCATGAAGATGATTTCCCGATTGTGATTCGCAATGCACGAAATGGCGATGCCATTTCTCTGCGTTTTGGTACAAAGAAACTCAACCGATGGTTTATTGACCGCAAGATTCCGAAAGATGAAAGAAGAAAATGGCCAGTCATGGTAAATCGTCATGGCGATATTATCCTGGTCCCTTCAATTGGGTGTGATTGTGAACATTACTCTAACACTCCAACGTGTTTTGTGGTAAAATAATTCTATGTTTATGGGGGAAAAGGGAATGAACAAAGATGTATCACGTATTTTAATCAGCGAAGAGGAAATTCGAAACAAGTCAAAAGAACTTGGTATGCTGATTACTGAAGAATACAAAGACAAGAAAGCGCCTATCCTGATTGCTTTGCTGAAGGGGTCTGTGCCATTTCTTGCAGAACTGATCAAGCACATTGATCTGGACATTGAATATGATTTCATGGATGTATCCAGCTATGAAGGAACTGAATCAAGTGGGGATATCAGAATTCTCAAGGATTTAGATCGTTCAATTCGAAATGAAAATGTCATTCTGGTAGAAGATATTATTGATACTGGAAGAACATTGAAAACTGTCACAAGACTGATGTGGGAAAAGGGAGCTTCTGATGTAAAAATCATTACGCTTCTGGATAAGCCTGAGCGTCGTACTGTTGAAATTGAAGCAGATTACGTCGGGTTTACAATTCCTAATGAGTTTGTGATTGGTTATGGTCTGGATTTCAACCAGAAATATAGAAATCTTCCTTATGTAGGCATACTGAAGGAAGAATGTTACAAATAGCATTTAAAGGGAGTGTGATTGAATGCGCAGAAACAAATCTTGGCTGAATGCTCTGCCATACTTGATTCTGATCGCGGCAGTCTCCATGATTATGTTCATGGATCCAGGAAGTACTGTCGAAACATTGAGCTATGAAGCGTTCCAGACGATTCTGGAAGAAAAAACTATTCAGTCTTCTACAGTAACTGTAGGAGATAATGTTGTGTATGTGGAAGGGATTTATCTTGATGGAACAAAAGAAGTGATGTTCACAACAGAACTTCCTCGTACAGAAACTCAGGTTGATGATCTGATGAGCAAACTTGAGGCTACGGATGGGTCTCATGTAATGGATGAAAATCAGAGCAATCTGTTTATGGAAGCCATCATGTCCGTGGTTCCATTCCTTTTGCTGGGTGGATTTGCCATCTTTATGATGGGGAAAATGAATGGAGCTTCCAACAACAAAGCCTTCGAATTTTCTAAGTCGAGAGCTCGTCTTGAAGGGAACATCAAAGTTCGCTTTAAGGATGTAGCTGGCTGTGATGAAGAAAAAGAAGAAATGGCTGAAATTATTGATTATCTGAAATCACCTAAGAAATTTGAAAAGATGGGTGCACGTATTCCTAAGGGTATTTTGATGGTGGGATCACCTGGTACTGGGAAGACATTGCTGGCGAAGGCAGTTGCCGGAGAAGCTGATGTACCGTTCTATTCCATTTCAGGGTCTGACTTTGTTGAAATGTTTGTCGGTGTTGGTGCAAGCCGTGTCCGCGATATGTTCAAGAAAGCTGCTCAGACAGCTCCATGCATGATCTTCATCGATGAAATCGATGCCGTAGGACGTCAGCGTGGTGCAGGCCTTGGCGGTGGTCATGATGAAAGAGAACAGACACTCAACCAGCTGCTGGTTGAAATGGATGGTATTGGAGATAACACAGGGATTGTGATTATCGCTGCAACAAACCGTCCGGATGTTCTGGACCCTGCGCTGCTCAGACCAGGACGTTTTGACCGTCAGATTACAGTTTCACTGCCTGATAAGCGTGGTCGTGAAGCGATTCTGAATGTACATGCAAGAAACAAGCATCTGAGCCCAGAAATCAATCTGGAAGCTCTGGCAAAAAGAACACCAGGATTCAGCGGTGCTGATCTTGAAAATGTGCTGAATGAAGCTGCTATTCTGGCAGTTCGTGAAAACTCAACTGAAATCAAGATGAATCATCTGGATGAAGCCATTGACCGTGTGATGATGGGTCCTGCAAAGAAGTCTCGCAAATATGATGAAAAAACCAAGAAGATGGTGGCTTATCATGAAGCTGGACATGCAATTGTAGGTCTGTATCTGGAAGAATCCAACAAGGTTCAGAAAGTGACAATCATTCCTCGTGGAACAGCAGGCGGATATAACCTGATGACACCAAAAGAAGAAAAGATGCTCACAAGCAAGAACGATATGCTGGCAGTGATTACAGGCTACATGGGTGGTCGTGTCGCTGAAGAAATCTTCTTTGATGATGTAACAACAGGTGCCAGTGGAGATATCGATTCTGCAACACGTCTGGCACGTGACATGGTCACAATCTATGGTATGAGTGATTTGGGACCGGTCAAATATGACCATTCTCAGCAGTCTGTCTTCTTAGGTCGTGACTATGCATCAAGTTCAAATGTATCTGGTCAGGTCAAGTTTGAAATTGACAAGGAAGTTCGCAAGATTGTTGATCAGTGCTATAAGAATGCAACAGATCTGATCAATGAACACAAAGATGAGCTGATCAAGATTGCAGAAGCTCTGATTGAACATGAAACTCTGACTGCAGAAGATATCGATGAACTGATTCGTCCTAAAACTGTAGAAACAACTGAAGAAACAACTGAAGACAAGCAGTAATGCTTGTCTTTCATTTTTAAAGGCTGTCTTAAAGACAGCTTTATTTCTTATCTAAATCATTTAATACTTTCTTATAAGGCATCAACATGCCTTCTGTCATCTTGCTGTCCATTTTCGCTTTGATGGTCTTGTTGGTCATCATAAAGCCAACCAGATACATTGCCATGATTTTCAGTCTGTTGTTCTGTGGGAAGTCATATTGCCCATGAGCTTTGAAGAACTTGTGATCTGCCTTCATCATTCCCTGCATCTGATAAATCAGATCTCTGAAGATTTTCATGCCACCTACACCATAGAAATTGGATGGCTGTGCATACTGTTTCTCCAGTGCATAATCCAGTTTCATGGCAAATTGATTAATCTGATGGTCTGTATCAAATTCATCTGTGGCAATGCCTGCAAGGAAATTACCGCCTACATTGGCACGAGCTTCCAGCACCATTCTCAGATTCTCTTCTTTTGATAAATTGCCTGAAATCAGATAACCAATCGGTGTACCCATTGTGACAGTGCGATGACCATTGCAGAATTGACGATCATCATAACGTTTAAACAGTGGTCCCATGGAATGATCCTGAATGGTAAAGGCATAAATGATGGCATCTGATTTCTGAATGTCATCTCTTAACAGTACATCAAACTTGTCTTTGTAGATGCAGTTGCCATCTGCAGCACAGCCAAAGCACCCCAGACATCCGCCATCAATTCGTATCTTGTTCAGGTTCACAACACGTGTTTCAACAGAAACCTTCTGCTGGAAACGTTCAATCATCCTCTTCAGGCTTTCATTTTCCTCTGTGCAGTCTGTAACAATTACCACATTCTTCTGTTTTTTGGGAAGTGTATTTTCTGCATGTTCTGCCAGAACAGGTTGAGCAGTTATGGTTTTGTTTTTATGAGGTTCATAAATGTCATGTTCTATGCACCACAGGACATACTCAAAAAAATCTTTTGCCTCTTTCTGACCTTTTGGAATCGTTAAATCTTCCATGTCTGCAGATAACCCTTTCATGATTTTTAGATTCAGATCATGACAATTATCCTCAATATATGCATGTGCAGTGACATCATAGAAATGTTTGGATGTCGTAATCTGAGTAGCGTATTTACCACTTAAATCAAGATTATGCTGTTTCATGCAATGAATCAGTTCATGCAGCTGAGCTGGTGCCAGAAAAGTATAGACTGGATATGAAAACAGAAGCAGATCAGCCTGTTCAATCTGATGCCTGAGAGAATCAAAGTTTCTTTTGATGGTGTTGATTTTCTGTCCAGCATGCACAATTTCAAAATGATGTTCAGGAAACAGTTTCTCTAAATAAAGAATTGTCTGCAAGGTAATGCTGTTTTCACCTTTAGGTGATCCATTAAGTACTAAAATATTCATAATTAATCTCCCAGTCTTCTACTGAAATTGTAGGAAACGCTTATCTTGAAGTCAAGATGATAGTTGATAAAATCCACTGAGAATATTCAACTCTTGATGATTTCTATTTCTGTGATTTCATGGAACATGATACAATAAAGATAGAAAAGCACGTGGGAGGTATCTATGCAGCACGAAATTACAAGAGCAATTCCTTTGCTGGATGAAAAAGGAAATCTGACAGAAGCTGGCTATGCGAAAAAGCTTCTTCCAATTTATGACCGTACAAAAGTAAAAGGTGGTAAAAGTCGTTTAAAAGAATGGGATTATTATTATGTGGG
>JAZRUQ010000016.1:0-6312 GCA_045652605.1 Erysipelotrichaceae bacterium | reverse complement strand
GGTTATCAGGATTTCCTGATGGAGCAGGTACATATTTTACTACTGCTTCCAGAACATCTTGTACATTCAGACCGCTCTTTGCACTGATCAATGGCGCTTCTGAGCAATCAAGACCAATCACATTTTCAATTTCATGTTTTACACGATCAGGATCTGCGCTAGGCAGATCAATCTTGTTGATCACTGGAATAATTTCAAGGTTGTTGTCAAGTGCAAGATAAACATTTGCCAGTGTCTGAGCTTCAATTCCCTGTGCAGCATCCACCACTAAAACAGCACCTTCACATGCTGCCAGCGAACGAGATACTTCATAGCTGAAGTCGACATGACCTGGCGTATCAATCAGATGGAATGTATACGTTTCTCCATCTTTGGCTGTATAATTCAAAGAAACGGCATTCAATTTAATCGTAATGCCTCTTTCTCTTTCCAGATCCAGTGAGTCCAGAATCTGATCGACCATTTCACGCTGTTCTACTGTTTTTGTCTGTTCAAGAATACGGTCAGCCAACGTACTTTTTCCATGGTCGATATGTGCAATAATCGAAAAATTTCTAACTTTTTTCTGATCCATGGGCACACTCTCCTCTCTAATCCATAAATTTGCGAATACCATTATACCAGAGTTCATCACAAGAAAAAAGAGTGACTTTCAGTGAAAATCACTCATTTCATCGATTAAAGACGGGATTCAAAAATGCTTAAATGACGATTCAGTTCTTCAGTAAGCTGTGGATAGACTTCTTTTATGGCTTTTAAAATCGCAATCTTCTTTGCAGCATACGATTCAAATTCACCATCAACATTGACCATCTCATCCTGAATCAAGGCTATCATCCACTCCTGAAGAATATCTTCAGGTACATCTTTCAACTGGATATCAATATGAAAGTTTCCTGCTTTTTCAGCACGGCTTTCATAGTATTCATTGTGCGTATCAACTGCAGCCTGACGAAGTTCATCAAAACTGATTTTTTTTACAGTAATTCTCATTCTTTTACTCCTGTAAAACGCTGTCCGACTGAATTGCGCCCCACACCGTTCATGAATTCTTTCGCAGATACTTTTCCCTTACCTTCCATCTGAAGTGCTGTAAGAGCTAAAATACGGCCATTTAACGCAACATCAACACCATCACTGGAAAGTCCAAGAATTGTTCCATTTTCCTTATTTGATGTACGATCTGTACGTTTAACACCATGAAGCTTGACTTTTTTTCCATTGAGATACGTATATCCAACAGGCCATGAAATCAGACCGCGAATATGATTGACTGTCGTCTCATAATCTTCATCAAATCCAATTAATTCCTGTTCCTTTGAAATATTCCACGCATAGCTTACTTTCGATTCATCCTGAGGAACACCTGCAATTGATCCATCGCAGATACCAACAAGTGAATTTCTCAGTGCACTTTGACCACAGGCCATCAATTTGTCATGAAGAATTTCAGTCGTATCATCAAGACCAATCTCAACCTTTTCAACATGATACATTTCACCAGCATCCATCTTTGTCACCATGCGCATGATTGTCACACCAGCTTCTTTTTCACCACGCAAAATGGCAGTATGAATTGGCGCACCACCACGATAGGCAGGAAGCAAAGAAGCATGCACATTGATGCAGCCATATTTAAACGCATTTAAAACAACATCAGGAACCAGCTGTCCATAAGCACATGTCACCACAAGATCTGGATTCCAATCCAGAACCTGCTGATAATCCTCTTTTATTCTGATTGGCTGAAAAACTTCCAGACCATGTTCAAGGGCCAGTTTCTTAACAGGTGTAGGCTGAATTTCCTGTTTGCGTCCAACCTTCTTATCAGGCTGAGATACAACTCCAATCACTTTAACTTCATCCATATTCAGCAGTGTTTCAAGAATACCGCAGGCAAAATCAGGTGTTCCCATAAAAACTGTCTTAATCATTTTGTCCACCTCCAAATACCTGATTATTCTAACATACTTCCTGTCAGTTTTCATCAAAGAACAACGCAATCATCTCCATCGTAAAACTGAAACCATGATAAATCCATTCAGAAAGAGTTTCTCCTAATCTTCCAGCAGCATTTTCCTGTGTCTGATTCAAATGAATATGCGATTCAACATCTATAATTTCCCCTTGAACAACCTGTTGATTAAAACGTTCTATACGCTCATCAATGGATAAAGACTCCTTCTGATCCATCAGTTCTCTTCCTAAAAGCACAAAGATGATGATAATCATGAAGTCAACTAAGAACCTTCGAATGACAATCCCTCCTGTTTCAAAAGATCTACCAGTACTTTCAAGCTTCTAAGAGCTTCTGAAGACGTGTTCTGATCACTGCCTACTTCTAAAAGCAGCATGTGATCTGCGACGCCTTGATTGTATTCAGACTGTCTGGTAAATGGCTCTCTCATTATACCTGTAAGAGATTGGTTCATTTTGTCGGAATATGCATAAGACATAGCACGCACCTTTGCAGCATTTTCTGATTTCTCACCAATCACAAACATCAATCGAGCATATTCAACACCTTCACACTCAACCACGCTGACAGACCTTGATGCAGAGTCTCGATGAACATCAATGATAAGATCAAAATCGCCATGTTGAACCAGCGCTTTTTGCAGATATGTTTTAGATATTGAATACAACTGATTGTATTTCTTATTCTGTAAAGATAATTCTTCGAGGAAATCACCGGTCTCAAAAACAACTTCAAATCCTTCAGAACGAAGCATTTGGGCAAATAAACTTGTCACTTCAAAAACAGTGACTCCATCTATGTACTCTTCGCTTTGATGTGTGTTGTATAGATAAATCTTTAACGGTTCTTTCTGAACTGCATCTATCTGTCCTTCAACAGGTAGCAGTATTTCCTGTGTTTCAGGAAATCCAATCAACAACATCATCAGCTCTTTTTTCATCTGATTCAGGATTTCAACTGACATCAGCATAAAACACCAGGCAAAAAGAAAATAGACCAGCAAACATTTAAATAGAATCTGAATGAGGTTTCTCATGTTTACCTCCCTTCACATCATTCATATGTCACTAGTCAAATCTTATGTTACTTTTGATAAAAATTATGATTTAAAGCGCGATTGATCCCTAAAGCTAAAACATCAGAGAGGTGCTGTTTAACTTCATCTATTTCTTTGGGTGTAACCACCATATCCAGATCATCAATCTGGTTGTATTTTGAATTATCATAGCCCATTTCATGAAGCTTTTCCAAAATCAGATGCTCTACTGACATCACTGTTGCAACCCCAATAGAAATCACCTTTACACCTAAAGTCTTCTCGTTTAATCCCATTCTTTTATTCTTGACACCAGAACCAGGATGAATTCCATTATCACTGATTTGGATCATATGATTGATACGTCTTAACGATTTTGTTGCAAGTGCATCAATCGCAATGACTACATCAAACTCTTCACTTTGGCAGATTGAACGTACAATCTTCGCTGTTTCAATGCCTGTCTGTCCCATGACACCTGGAGCTATCACAGCAATTTGAGGACTCTTCCCGCGAACTTCTTCAGATAAATGTGCATTAACAAGCACTTTGGAGGCAGTATCTGGCCCTAATGAATCTGCTGTTATATTCTGATTCCCTAATCCCACTACAAGTATCTTAAAGATTGGTTGATTTAGCATCTGTTTCAGTACATCACATACTACATCTGCAACATTATCTCTTTCATCATGGTCACCTAACGAGGAAAACTCAATGGTTACATATCGTCCTGGTTCATTGTGGATCAGATCATTGGTTCGGAAAATATCAATTTGATGAATCTGCAAACCACGATATTGTTTCATCTGATGGGATAAATCTTCATTTTCAAGCAGGTCTTCAACTTCTTCATACGCAATATCTAAACGTGTCATACTTTCACCTCGACATTAGTCTTCTACTTTTTCTGATTTCTATTTGCATTTAACAAATGATTTTGTTATAATTTATCACGGTATTGATACTGGAGGTGTAGACATGGCAAATATCAAATCACAGAAGAAGCGCGCTATCACTAACCTGAAGAGAAATGCAGTTCTCAGCGCTGAAAAGTCTGAACTGAAAACAGCAATCAAGGCAGTTCTGGCAGCAGTTGCAGCAAACGATAAGGAAGCAGCAGCTAAGGCTTACAACCACGCTAACTCTCTGCTGGACAAGTCTCTGACTAGCGGTATGAAGCACAAGAACTATGTTGCTCGTCAGAAAGCTCGTCTGAGCAAGGCAGTTAACACTATTGCTTAATCTATATAAAATTAGAGCATGATGATCATGCTCTTTTTTTATCTCAAAGAAAAAGACAGCTTAACGCTGTCTGATTCGTTTCATTTCTTCAACTTCCTCAAGAAGTTGATTTTTTTTATGTTCATCGGTCACTTTTGACGCAATCAACTCGTTCTTTTTGATTTTGCGATCAAGAAATTCAATAAATTCCTGATCTTTTCGTTTCAGTAAAACCGGACCATACTTGATTTCTTCAGAAGTGTATGTCTCATGAGGTTCTGTGGTAATGCAGACAATCTCATAATCCTTGCCCATATCTTCGACAACCTTCTCTTCAACAATTGTCATATGATGTTCACTGACCCAGGCTCTGAGCTGGTTCACATCACGATTGGATTGTAGAAGAATACGATTGAATTGTGATAAACGATCATAGTCGTTTTCAAGGATCATCTCAATGGTTTTCCAGCCCATCCCTGCAATAATCATGCAGTTCGCATCATCAGGGACCTTAGAAAATCCCGGACAGAGAATCATTTTAATCTGAGCACTGCACCCAGCCTCAGAAATTGTTTTTTCTGCCTGTTGAAGTGGTCCTTTCGCAATATCACAAGCATAAACTTTCTGTGAAATGCCTCGTTTAATCAATTCACATGGCAAATACGCATGATCGGTTCCAATATCACAAGCAATCGAATCCTGCGGTACCAGCGTACTGAGTGTTCTTAAACGTTTGGAAATCATTAGTTCTTATCGACAAAGTCACGCAGACGTTTTGAACGAGTTGGGTGTTTCAGCTTACGAAGCGCTTTTGCTTCAATCTGACGAATACGTTCACGAGTAACGTTGAATTCCTTACCAACTTCTTCCAATGTACGAGTACGTCCATCATAGAGTCCAAAACGCAGGCGAAGAACTTTTTCTTCGCGTTCAGTCAGTCCCTGCAGAACCATGTTGATTTCATCTTTCAGAAGTTCATTGTTTGCATACTGATCTGGTGAAAGTGCATTTTCATCTTCAATGAAGTCACCCAGATGGCTATCGTCTTCTTCACCAATTGGAGTTTCTAAAGAAACTGGTTCCAAAGCAATTTTCTGAATTTCACGCACTTTTTCAGGAGTGATGTTTTCCATCTTAGCAGCAATTTCTTCTGCAGTTGGTTCACGCCCCAGATCCTGTACGAGCTGACGCTGAATACGAGTCAGGTTATTGATAGTTTCTACCATATGTACTGGAATACGAATTGTACGTGCCTGGTCAGCGATTGCACGAGTGATTGCCTGACGAATCCACCAAGTCGCATAAGTTGAGAACTTGAAGCCCTTCGTATAGTCAAACTTTTCAACAGCCTTAACCAGACCCATGTTACCTTCCTGAATTAAATCAAGGAACAACATGCCGCGTCCTACATATTTCTTTGCGATAGAAACAACCAGACGCAGGTTCGCACTGATCAGAATGCGCTTCGCTTCTTCATCACCAGCCTGAATACGTCTAGCGATTTCTGGTTCATCTTCAGGATTCAGCAGAGGAACACGACCAATTTCCTTCAGATACATTTTTACAGGGTCGTTAATACGGCTTGTGTTGGATGAATAGCTCTCCAAAGATTCCAATTCAACAGTCTGAATTTCTTCTACATCTTCACTATCCATAAAATCGATGTCGTCCAGATCGCCAGCAGTGATATCTTCAACATCACTCAGATTTTCCGGTGCATCAACTGCATCATCAGAGATGACGATATCATTTGCAGAGAACCATTCGAACAGATCATCAAGTTCTTCATCGCTCATTGCCAGATGCTTAATCGCTTCCATAACATCTTTCTGGAAAAGCTCCTTGTTTTTGTCATATGTCTTTTTGAACTGCTCCTTGGATTCATCAAGTGTCATGACAACAATGTTTTTCTTTTTGTCACTGTTCTTCATCAATGTACCCCCTTAATTCTTTCTGTAATTCATTTCTTTGATCAAGCAGTGCTTTTAGACTTTCAGGATTACGAATTTCTCTTAATTTCGAGTTAATTTCCTGCAGTTTTTCTTCCTGCATGGCCCTTTTCAAACGCCTGATGCTT
>JAZRUQ010000015.1:0-4453 GCA_045652605.1 Erysipelotrichaceae bacterium | reverse complement strand
CACCAGACAGAGCACCAATCTTCTCTTTTTCAGAATTTGTCTTAACCGCAAAACGTTCAATCAGTTCCAGAGAAGTGTTCTTGATTGCCTTTCCTTTCAGGAAAAGACCACCACTCAATGTCTTTTTCTGGAATGTTGTTGAAATCATGTTGTCCTGAATTGATGCATCTGCAGCACAACCATCAATCATACGGTCTTCTGGAATATAAGACATACCAGCATTACGTTTCTGCATAATGCTCAGTTTCTGAATTTCTTTGCCGCATACTTTTACAGTACCTTCCTGGAATGGAATCAGTCCTGTAATTGCTCTAATCAGTTCTTCCTGACCATTGCCCTGTACACCGGCAATCCCCAGAATTTCGCCTCCCTTAATTGAGAAGCTTGCATTTTTAACTTTTGGAACACCTGCGCTGTCTTTGTAAGACAGGTTACGTACATCCAGAATCATTTCAGGGTTTTCAACTGGTCTTCTGAATTCGTCGTAACTTGTTTCCAGCTTACGTCCGATAATCAGCTCAGTCAGTTTTTCAATTGTAACGTCTTCAGCGTTGTGAGTTCCTTTACTTTCACCCAAACGAATAACAGAAATTCTGTCAGAAATCTGCTTAACTTCGTTCAGCTTATGTGAAATGAATACAATTGTATGCCCCATTTCCTTGAACTGAACCAGCTGTTCAAACAGCTGCTCAGTTTCCTGTGGAGTCAGTACGGCAGTTGGTTCATCCAGGATGATGACTTCTGCATCACGATACAATGTCTTCAGAATTTCAACTTTCTGCTTAGCAGAAACGTTCAGTTCAGATACTTTCTGAGTTACATCAATATCAAAGTTATACTTTTTAGCCAGTTCCTGTGTAACACGAACTGCTTCTTTCTTATCGATGAATGCACCCTTTGTAGGTTCAGCACCTAATACGATATTTTCTGCAACTGTAAATGATGGAATCAGCATAAAGTGCTGATGTACCATCCCGATACCATTGGCAATGGCATCCATGGAATTGGCAAAGTTGATTTCCTTGCCTTTGTAGAAGATCTTACCAGTCGTCTGTTTTTCAATTGCGAAAATAATTTTCATCAATGTTGACTTACCAGCACCGTTTTCACCTACGATAGAGTGAATTTCACCTTTTCTCAGTTCGATGTTGATGTCTTTATTCGCAACAGTTCCATTCGGATAAATCTTGGTAATATTCTCTAATTTTAAAATGATGTCTTCCATTCTATCACCTCAATTTTAAGCAAAGAATGCTCCATCATCAGATGGAGCATCCTGAATGTTCAGCAGTCGTTAAACCTTATTTAACACCGTACTGACCGTACAGAGTATCAAATACACCTGGAGTAGCCAGTTCGTCTACAACAACAGTTTCACCGTTGAGAACTTTGTCTGTGAATGTCTTAACCAGAGCAACTTCATCAGCAGTCATGTTAGCTGTGTAGTAAGCATTTTCAGCCAGACCTACAGCACCTGAAGCATAACCCTTCATTTCCTGTGTTCCGTAAGGAGCTGTTCCATCGATGATCATTGTGATTGCGTTCAGGATACCGATATCGCAGTTCTTCATACCTGAAGTCAGGATTGTGTTAGCCAGTGTAGGCTGAGCGCTCAGAGCTGTGTACTGGTCAGAGTCAACACCCAGAGCCCATACATTTGTGTTTCCAGCAGCGC
This sequence comes from Erysipelotrichaceae bacterium, assembly GCA_045652605.1. Classification (GTDB taxonomy): domain Bacteria; phylum Bacillota_I; class Bacilli_A; order Erysipelotrichales; family Erysipelotrichaceae; genus RGIG1896. The sequence continues at coordinate 2,778 of JAZRUQ010000015.1, read as the reverse complement.
GTACTTCAGCGATTGCTTCGAATACACCGTTACCTGATCCACCAGCGCATCCCCAAACCATATCAGCACCTGCATTCAGCATACCGATTGTCTGTTCCTTAGCAGTTGCAGGGTCAGAGTAAGAACCTACATAAGTGATGATAACCTTGATTTCTGGGTTAACTTCAGCAGCACCCTGGATGTAACCAGCCATGAACTGATTCATACCAGCATTGTTCTGTCCAACTACACCACCGATGATGCCAGTCTGAGACTTAACAGCAGCAACAACACCAGTCAGATATCCGATTTCGTGTGCAGCGTAAGTGATTGCATAAACGTTAGGCAGAGAGTTTCCTGCAGGATCTGAGTAGTCAAAGTTCAGATACTTGATTTCAGGGTATTCAGCAGCTACAGTCAGCATTGCAGCTTCATACTGCCAGTTACCAGAGATGATAATGTCATAACCTTCTTCTGCAGCCTGACGGTTTGCAGGTTCCCAGTCAGCTTCGTCGTCACCCATTTCGATAACGTCGAATTCAACTGCGCTACCATATTTTTCTTCAACCAGAACTTCACCATGAGCAGTTACGTCCATGTAAGACTGGTCTCCACGATGTGGAATCAACAGAGCGATACGAGTTACATCGTCACCTGATTCGTCAGTGTCAGGTGTAGTTGTTCCGCCACAAGCAGCCATGCTCAAAGCAAGTACAGCTACCAGCAGCAAGCTTAATAACTTTTTCATTTCCTTTTCCTCCCGAATGAAATAATATTTATTGAAAATTAGACCGATTCTAATTTACAACCAAAAAGAAGACATTTGGAATTGTCATCGCACACAACGCCGAAAGCTCCCTTTTTCATTTCTGTGAGGGATTGTTCGGCTTCAAAATGAGTTTGATGATTAATAACCAAATTTATTAAACCATTTTTCACAGTGAAATTCAACGTATTTATGCCCTTATTCACTACTTTTTTCTCACTTAAAACAGTTTTTTCCTCTTTTTCACCATTTTTATATACAAGTGCAAATTCGTTCTCAGAGATTCGCAAACCAAGATAATGTCGGAAGTCTTCTGCACGCAGCATCAGATCGAAAGAACCATCGAATTCAAAATCAACCTGACCACACACCACCTCTGCATGGACATCTGAAAACATGATTCCATCACTCACAATCTGAAGACCCTTTTCTGTAATCACCGAATTGTTTTTCAGCGATGTACACTGACGCACTTCTTTCCAGCAAACTTCTCCAAAATCAAGTCCCCAGTCTTCCATGCACTGATCTTTCCAGATAATTTCATAGTCAAAGACATGATCCGTTGAAACTTCGTGAATCAGCATCAGTTCATGCATGATTCTTTGTTCATAATAAAGCTCAAGTCCATACTCACACAACAATACATCCTTTGGACAATCAATCTTATATTGATATGACGCTTTCTCAACAGATGGCACAAACCAGTCCCCTGCATAGGTGTTCTTTCTGACATCCTGTGCATAGATTCTCATCTTTAATGGCAACCCGTGTGGATTGCTTAATGTAAAGCAGATAGTCTCCCCTGGATATAAACGAGGTGACATGCTCGGCTGATAACGCGCATCATACACTTCTTCAGGTATAAAATAAGTTTTCTTATAGATTCGGCCTGTTTTATGCGGAAATCCCTGAGCTATAATACATTTCAATGCAGAACCATCACACTTCAGCTGTACAGAACTGTAACGATTTTCCTTAGTCTGAAATCCCTGTGTACCATAAGGCAGATCAAAGAAAGAAATCGTTTCTTTTGCGTTCAGAATTCTGTCATATTTCTCATCGATTTCAATCTCATTGAGCTTTGCAGCCAGAGAAGCAAAATACAATGCTGTTTCACTGACCGTATCCAGATTCAACGATCCGATGGCACTGCTTGAAACCAGAAGATCCTGAATTGGAGTTATCCACTTTTCATCAATGTCTTCAATTCCAACAAGAGCACCCATAATCGATCCTACATTGCCGCATGTACAGTCTGTATCCCATCCACATTCACAAAGCATAGTCAATGTCTTAGAGAAATCATTGTCTCCATACACCATTGACATGATCATGATTGCAGTGTTTGGAATAATATGACAGACACCAGGATAGTTGGCATAACTGTATTTATCAAAAATGATTCCACGACACTCTTCCATACTCATACCGGAATCTTTCATCGATAGCACATCCTTAACACATGCCACATAATCACTTTCAGAATTCAGATACTTCAACGCTTTGTCAATCACCGCACGTGCATCTGTTTCATTGAACGCCAGTGCTATGCAGGCAGCCACAAACTTGCCGCCTTCAATTCCATCACCACCATGGGTGACACTGCTCATTTTTGCAGCCAGATCAACCGCCATTTCTGCATTTCCAGCACTCACATATCCCCAGCAATCAGAGAAAATCTGACCGCCAATCTGTTCAGCCATAGTTCTGCCATTGACTTCAGCACTTCCTGATAAAGGTGCTTTTATCCCATTCAGCAGATTGTGATAGGCTGTATCCTCTGTCGATACACCAATGCCGCCCCACCAGAAAAATCCATGTCCAATGGATGCAACACTTAAAAGTGTTTCACCCATCTGCTCAGCAGTCACATCCTTGCCATAACGTTCCAGCGCTCTTGCAAAAAACAATGGACCATTGGAATCATCATCAGCCGCAAACACTCCATAATCTACAGGATAACCATTCAGTTTCCCATAAGTATCTCTGATCTGTTCATAGGTCCAGTTTTCAACTGGTGCTCCTAATCGTAT
>JAZRUQ010000014.1:0-9827 GCA_045652605.1 Erysipelotrichaceae bacterium | reverse complement strand
CAATACAAAAAATGCTTATTTTAAAGGAAAATTTCAAGTTTTTTCTTATCTGAAAAGCTGTTGTTGAATGTAAGGGTTCTCATTTTATTTTTTAATGAATATGGTTCTTTTATAATGAATCTTTCTCATCATTTCTTTGTTTAAAATATGATAAAATAAGAAAAACGGAGGTTCACGATGGAAACAATTAACACAAGAAGAAGTATTCGTAAATACACTGATCAGCCAGTAGAAGATGAATTGCTGGTAAAGATGCTGGAAGCTGCAATGAATGCACCAACCGCAAGAAACATGCAGGAATGGAAGTTTGTTGTAGTGAAAAACAAAAAACTGCAGGAAAAGCTGGCAAAAGCGATGCCGAACACACATATGTCTGCTCATGCAGGTGCATGCATTGTCGTATGTGGCGATACAACAATTCAGCCAAAGGCAGAATACATTTATGTGGATTGTGGAGCTGCCATTGAAAATCTGCTTCTGAAGGCACATGATTTAGGTCTGGGATGCTGCTGGTGTGCAGTAGGACCTAATGAAGATCGTATTGTACCAACGAAAGAAATTCTCAATCTTCCAGAACATTTTCTTCCAGTAGCAAACATTGCGATTGGATGGCCAAATGAAGAAAAAGAACCAAATCATCGTTATGATGAAAACAAAGTCACATGGATAAAATAAAATGCGGGATATCCCGCATTTTTAGTCTAATGATTTTGGTTTGAATCCACCGACGAAATCTTCAGTTTTAAAGATATTGATGATGACTTTGGGGTCAGCTTCTTTCATGATGCGAATGATGTCTTTGACTTCATAGGATGAAACAACAGTGCTCATGATGGTAAATGGCTGCTTGCTGTAGCCGCCGTAGCCATCCATGCATGAAATGCCGTGATGATATTCTTTGATGTAAGCATCCAGAACAGCTTCTGGCTTATTGGTTGTAATCTGCATGGTCAGACGCTCATAGCGAGTATGAAATGTAGAGATTGTCTTGGTTGAGATGAACTGGAAAACAATTGAATATCCTGCATACACCCATCCTTTTGATGCTCCAAAAATTGTAATCAGAATGCAGTTGAACACGAAAACATACTGCCATAAGGATTTATTGAATTTATTGGAGAAATACAAGGCAATAAAGTCAGTTCCACCTGTTGATGCATTTCCTTTTAATGCAATGACAATCGCAAAACCATACAAGAATCCACCAAAGGCTACATTCAGGATAATATCATCGAACAAAGGTTCAAACGATGTGAATTTCAATAATGCAGATGTTGCAAAGACATTGATTAAACTGAAGATGGTAAAGCGTGGTGAAATGTTTTTTGCACAAAACAGCGCAACAGGAAGATTCAAAGCCAAAAGCACAAAAGAAGATTCAATGCGGCCTTCAGTCAACATTTCCACCAGCAAGGATACACCTGTAAAACCTGTAGAAATCATGGAGGATGGTCGAATCATGGTGTGGATGACATAAACCTGCAATGCTGCAGAGAATAAAACTGCACAAAGAGATACGAAATCTCTGAATTTTCTGTTTTGATTTAATGTTCTTAAATTCATAAGCTACCTCGAAAAAGTTATGAAGAAAGAATACACCTTTTTCTAAGAGATGGAAAGAGTGAATGTGATATAATCACAATGAAAAGGGGAGATCATCATGTGGACAATCATAGGAACATGGCGTATGGCGAAAGAAGGCGTTGAAAAAGGTGCTGAGCTTTTAAGCCAGGGAAAAAGTGCATTGGATGCACTTGAAAATGCTGTGAAAGTTGTAGAAAATGATCCTTATTATAAATCAGTTGGGTATGGAGGACTCCCAAATGAAGAAATGGAAGTTGAATTGGATGCAGGATTCATGAATGGTGATACATTGGGGTTTGGTGCAGTCTGTGCCATCAAAGAGATTGCCAATCCGGTATCCGTTGCGCGTAAATTATCAGAACAGAATGTGAATTGTGTTCTTGTGGGAAATGGGGCAGCACAATATGCCCTTGATCATGGGTTTGAACAGAGAAAGATGCTGACAAAACGTGCAGAAAAATTCTATCAGAAACGTCTGGAAGAAATGAAAAAAGAACTGAATGCTTATCGTGGGCATGATACGGTAGGTATGCTGGCATTGGATGCACAGGGATCTATGGGGGCTGCAACCAGCACAAGTGGTCTTTTCATGAAGAAAAGAGGTCGTGTCGGAGATAGCCCATTGATTGGTTCGGGTTTGTATGCGGATTCTGAAGTGGGAGCTGCAAGTGCAACAGGTCTTGGAGAAGATCTGATGAAAGGCTGCATCAGTTATGAAATCGTAACATTGATGAAACAAGGCCTTCATCCTCAGAAAGCCTGTGAGAAAGCAGTGTCTGAACTGGAAGAAAAGCTGAAAAGAAGACATGGCAGCTGCAGTGATTTATCTGTGATTGCCTTAAATCACAAAGGTGAATGGGGATGTGCGACCAACATTGATAATTTTGCCATATCCATAGCAAATGAAGAGGGCTGCAAGGTTTATCATGTCAAACGGAAAGAAAATCATTGTGAAGTGATCGAGGCAGATCCTGCCTGGGTAAAGTTAAGAGTTGAAGAATAAAAGTTCTTTCAGAAAGGAAGAGAAAGATGATTGTAGAAATTTGTTGTGGCAGTTATGAAGATTGTCTGAGAGCTGAACGTGGTGGTGCCAAGCGTGTTGAACTGAATTCTGCGCTGTTTCTAGGTGGTTTAACACCAAGTATCGCAACAGTGAAGAAAGTGCTGAAAAATACGTCGCTTGAAGTAATTGCGATGGTACGTCCTCGTGGTGCAGGGTTCTGTTATCTGGAATCTGAAGTTGAAGTCATGATGCAGGATGCAGAAGAAATGTTGAAATTGGGAGTTGATGGTCTGGCTTTTGGTTTTCTGAATGCAGATTGTACTGTTGATGCAGAGAAGACAAAGGCAATGGTGGACCTGATTCATCGTTATGGTAAGACAGCAGTATTCCATCGTGCAATTGATTGTGCTGTGGATTATGGGGCATCTGTATGTGCTTTGATTGAATTGGGTGTTGATCGTATTTTGACCAGCGGTCAGAAAGAAAAGGCGATGGATGGTGCTGATGCGATTGCCTTGATTCAGAAGAAATATGGAGATCGTCTTGAGGTATTGCCGGGCAGTGGTGTCAATGCCGGCAATCTGAAAGAACTGATTGAAAAGACAGGTGTATCTCAGGCACATTCTTCCTGCCGTCATTGGGAAAATGATCCTACGACAACAGGTACAGGTGTTACTTATGCATATCATGAGGCTTATGATTATGATTGTGTCAGTGAAGAACTGGTAAGGAAACTGGTGGCAGAGGCTGAGAAACGGGCATGAATTTTTTTAAGCGTTTGTCTGTATTTGAACGTCGACTATGGTTGATTTCAGTGACATTGATTGCCCTGCTTCATCTCTTTCAGAAGGATCAGACTGTTTTTCAGCTGATTGCGTCTTTGATTGGTGTGACATCTTTGATTTTCATGGCCAAGGGTGATGTGATTGGGCAGTGGATGGCTGTTGTGTTCTGCTGCATGTATGCGGTGATTTCATGGCAGTTTCGTTATTATGGTGAACTGATGACGTATCTGTTTATGAGTCTTCCGATTGCGATCTTGTCAATTGTTGAGTGGATGAAAAATCCTTATGCTGAAAATGAGGTCAAGGTTGCACATCTGACACAGAAGCAATGGGTAATTCTTGTAATATGTACAGTTGTTGTGACGGTTGTGTTTCATTTTATCTTGAAGTATTTCAATACACCGAATCTATTGGTCAGCACTTTATCGATTGCGACCAGCTTTCTGGCAGCATCGCTGATGATGCTGCGCAGTCCTTATTATGCAGTGGCTTATGCGTTCAATGATGTTGTGCTGATTATATTATGGATTCTTGCGAGTCTGGTTGCGCCTGAAAATTTATCTATGGTGCTGTGTTTCAGTATCTTTCTGGTCAATGATATTTATGCTTATTACAGCTGGAAACAGATGAGAGATCGTCAAAATGAATCCCTTGAAAGCTGAGAAAAATGTTTTTCAGCTTTTTTCTTTTGCCTGACAAGGTTTAGGTGTAAAATAAAAGGAAGCACTAAAGGAAAGTGAGGCGATGTTCATGAAACTCAAAGAGAATGAAATCCGTCGTGTTGTCAGCAGTTATCGCAATTATGCACTGGCAAAACGCTATACGGAAATGGATGTTGTCGAGGACATGTGGATTACTTTGGATGAGCAGCTCAACTATGTTGTCAAAGCGTCACTTCGTGTCTACAACAAGATTGAAAAGTGTGAAATTCTCATCAGTCCGGAAGGTCATGTGCTGAATTATGGCTGTGAGTGCATCTGGTGTGATCGCATGAGTGCATGTGCTCATATCGGTACGATTCTGTTTCTAATTGAACAGTTGCAGCCTGAATCGTTCCCTTTTCGTTATTTGGATGAGAAACAAAGAATCAAAGAAGAACTGGATCGTCGTCTTGAGTTGATGGAACGTCGCAGAAAACGTGATACTGCCCGTTATGCAACACGTTTCTTTATGGATGAGGTCATGGATGATTTTACCCGTCAGGTGGATGCACAGCTCAATATGACGAAGTATCGCCTGTATGCAGAAATGAACATTGATCGTTATCGTGGATGCACATTAACATTTAAAGTGGGTGCAGAGCGTTTGTATGTGATTAAAAACATCACAGAGTTTTTAGGTCATATCAGCTCAAAAAATCGAGTGAAATACGGTAAAGCCTGTGAATTTGTACATTCTGTGGATGCCTTTGATGAAGCATCACGTGAAATCATTGCCTTCTTCAGAACACTTAAGGAACAGGGTGGATACAATTATTATGGACTTCAGCGTGAAGTGCAGGTGACCAATGAAATACTGGATCTGATGTATGAAACGTTCGCTGATATGGATCAGCAGCATTGCAACTTTCAGTGTGCTGAACATGCCTTCTATCCTGAAGTATACTGTGAAAAAGATGAGAATGAGATTGTGATCACATTGGAAAGTGAAAATTTCTATTGCGGCAATGATGCACTGTATCGTTTGGATGCATCCAAAAACATGTTGATTAGAAAAGAAGGTTCAAATCCAAGTGTTCTTTTGAATCTGATGCGTACATTAAAGAAAAACACTCAGGTTGTACTGGAGCAGAAACAGCTTATTGACTTTTATCGTTATGTGTATGAAGAAGTAAAAGATGAAGTGCTGTGGCAGGGCTATCGTTTTCATGATCTGGATGCACTGGAAGACAGCTGTGTTCTGTATGGTGATGTAGACAATCGCGGACGCATTTACTTTATTCTGGAATGTGTGTATGAAGATGGTTCACGCACGTATGCCATCGATTCAAAAAATACACCTCATAACATGACTACAGAAAGAATCTGTCGTGCTTTGATTACTTATGGTGAGGAAGTTGACACTGAAAAAGGGATTGTGTATTTTGATGAAACTGCAGAAAAGACTTATACCTTTTTAAAGGAAGTGCTTCCTGTGATTCAAAGTGATTGTGATGTGTATGTGTCCAGTGCTTTAAACAACATGGGATCATCACGTAAATATGGCATCAGTGTAGGCATTGGTGTTGAACATAATCTTTTGGAATTGAATGTCTATTCGGATGAGATTCCTGCATCTGAATTGATGGATGTTTTAAAGGCTTATCGCAGAAAACGCAAATTTCATCGTCTGAAAAATGGTCAGCTGTTGTCACTGGAATCGGAAGAGCTGGCTGAACTGGATGAAGTGATGGAACAGTACAATGTATCGACTTCTCAGTTTAAAAATGGTACAGCTCATATGAATCTGTACCGTGCTGTTGCGCTCAATCGTACTGCGGATGAAATGGAACATGTCAAAGTACGCCGCAATGATAAATTCAATGCACTGATTGAACGTTTTAAGTCGGCATCAAAAGAGACAATTGCATTGGATGAACGATATGATCTTATTCTGCGTGATTACCAGAAAACAGGCATTCAATGGATGAATACATTAAGTCAGATGGGTTTTGGCGGTATTCTGGCAGATGATATGGGGTTAGGGAAAACGCTTCAGGTCATCGCTTTGCTGGATGCGCAGAAGAAAAAACCGAATCTGGTGGTGTGTCCAAGTTCACTGATTTTAAACTGGCAGGATGAAATCGAGAAGTTTGCACCACATCTGAATGTTGTGTGCATTTATGGCAGTGCTGCAGCTAGAAGTTATCTGACAACACAGATTCATGAGTGTGACATTGCGGTCACATCCTATGATTATCTGCGTCGTGATATTGAATCTCTTGAAAAGGTTCAGTTTGATACTGTGATTCTGGATGAAGCTCAGTACATTAAAAATCAGAAAACAAAGAATGCTTTGTCAGTAAAACGATTGAAGTCACATCATCGTTTTGCCCTAACAGGTACACCAATTGAAAATTCTTTGGCTGAACTGTGGTCAATCTTTGATTTCCTGATGCCGGATTATCTTTATAATTATCATTATTTCCAGACGCATTATGAAAAGGGTATTGTGCGTGAAAATGATGCAGAGAAATCACGTAAACTGAAACAGTTGATTGAACCATTTGTCTTAAGGCGTACAAAGAAAGAAGTTTTGACGGAGCTTCCAGACAAGATTGAAAAGATATTGACTCTTGATTTCAATGAAGAAGAAAAGAGACTGTATATTGCCAATTTGTCTCAGGTCAATCAGAAACTAAGCAATCTGCTTAAAATGGAACAGGTGGACAAGATTCAGATTCTGGCTATGTTGACAAGACTGCGTCAAATCTGTGCGGAGCCTCGTATTCTCTATGAGAATGTGACAGGACTTTCTTCTAAACTGGAGGGATGTCTTGAACTGCTGGAAACATTGCGTGATTCAGGCAAGAAGACACTGCTGTTTTCAAGCTTTACCAGTGTGCTGGATTTGATTGAGGAAGAATGCAAGCGCCGTCATTTCAGTGTCATCAAATTGACTGGAAGTACCACTAAGGAAGATCGTCGTGCTTATGTACAGAGATTTCAGTCAGGAGATGCCGATGTCTTCCTGATTTCATTGAAGGCAGGCGGCACAGGTTTGAATCTGACAGCAGCCGAAGCTGTGATTCATTATGATCCATGGTGGAATGTATCTGCTGAAAACCAGGCAACAGATAGAGCTTATCGCATTGGCCAAAACAACAATGTTCAAGTCTTCAAACTGATTATGAAGGACAGTGTTGAAGAACGTATGACAGAACTTCAAAAGAAGAAGAAAGAATTGTCGGATTTATTTGTGGAAAACAATGAAGGGTCACTTTCAAAGATGACAACAGAAGATCTGATGAAATTATTTGAATTATAGGGGATGGTCTTTTGTCCCCTTTTTATGTAATATAATGAGGCGAGGATTTAAAACATGCAGTATTTAAAAGAAAAACGTTTTTATCGCTTTCTGATTCCATCTTTAATCGGGATGGTTTTGTTTGTCATGCCTGTTTCTAACGATGGTAATTTGACGATTCCAGTAGCAATGATGGCTCATGGCCTGCTGGATATGATGGGTGATCATGTGCTGATGATCATCTGGTTTCTGATTACTTTGAGTGCATTGTTGACATTGATGCATAAAGTGACAGGGGTATTTAAGAATTTTCCTAAATTGAATCAGCTGTTTGGAATTAAAGGTTTCTGGTTTGTGGTTCGCATGATTGGTTTTGTGTTTGTAAACATGATTGTGTTTGGTGCCGGGCCTGAAATCATCATTGGTGATGTTACAGGTGGAGTTGTTATTTATGATCTGATGCCTATTCTGGTCTGTGTTTTCTTTCTGGCTGGAATCTTATTGGCACTTCTGCTGAATTATGGTCTTCTGGATTTTTTTGGAGCATTGCTGATTCGAGTGATGCGACCTGTTTTTAATCTTCCAGGACGCAGTGCATTGGATTGTGTGGCTTCATGGCTGGGAGATGGGTCGATTGGTGTTCTTCTTACCAGCAAGCAGTATGAGGCGGGGTTCTATTCCAAACGTGAAGCAACAGTCATTGCAACAACTTTTTCTGCAGTCAGTGTGACTTTCGCACTGGTTGTGATCAGTGAAGTTGGGCTTGAACATCTGTTTTTTCCGTTTTATCTGGTAGTTTCTTTATCTGGAATTGTGGCAGCGCTTGTAGTGCCAAAGCTTTATCCTTTATCCAAGGTTCCTGATACCTATTTTACAAAGGAGCCTCAAAGAGAAGAAATTCCAGAAGGAAAAAGTTCATTTGAGTATGGTTTTCAGTTAGCATTAAGCAAAGCTGAACATGCTCCAGGATTGAAAGATTTTCTGATTGAGGGAATTGAAAATGTCATGGAGATGTGGCTAGGTACACTTCCAGTGATTTTGGCTTTAGGTACAATTGCATTGATTGTGGCTGAATATACTCCTGTATTGAAAATCCTAGGGATGCCTTTTATTCCGGTGTATAAGCTGTTGATGATTCCTGAGGCGGAACTTGCATCACAGACGGTGATTGTTGGTTTTGCGGATATGTTTCTGCCAAGTGTGATTGCCAGTACAATTGAAAGTGAAATGACTCGTTTTGTGGTAGCTGCAACAAGTGTGACCCAGCTGATTTATATGTCTGAAATCGGAAGCATTATTATGGGAAGCAAGATTCCTGTTTCATTAAAGGATTTGTTTCTGATTTTTTTGGAAAGAACGATTGTAACACTTCCAGTGATTGCGTTGTTTGCGCATCTGATGTTTTAAGGAGAAGACCATGAAGAAATTAACGGTTCTTTGTGACAACAACACGAAAATTGATCACTATGTCTATGCAGAACCTGCACTTAGTTTTCTGATTGAAACAGATGAAAAGAAGATTCTGTTTGATTTTGGGTATTCTGATGTTTATGTGAGAAATGCAGAGATTTTGAAAGTTGATTTAAATGATGTGGATCTGTGTGTTCTGTCTCATGGTCATAACGACCATACAGGAGGTATGGTGCACTGGACAAAAAAAGTGCCGTTGATCTGTCATCCGGATTGTCTGCATGAAACGGTTTATGAAGGTGTATCGATTGGCAGTCCATTACGTGAGGAAGAAATCAAAGAAAAGTTTGATGTACATTTGACAAAAGAGCCAATGTGGCTGAGTGAACATCTATGTTTCTTAGGTGAAATCCCAACACTGTATGACTTTGAAAAAAGAAATCCGATTGGACAGAAACATTGCAATGGCATCTGGGAAGATGACTTGGTGATGGAAGACAGTGCACTGGCGTTGAAAACTGAACAAGGGCTGTGGATTCTGACAGGCTGTTCTCATGCAGGAATCTGCAGTATCACACAATATGCCAGAACTGTAACGGGAGCAGATCAGATTGCAGGAATTATTGGAGGATTTCATCTGCTGGAGTGCAATGAGAAACTGACAAAGACAATTGAAACATTGAAATCGTTTGATGTGCATCGTTTGATTCCGATGCATTGTGTCAACTTATCATCGAAGATTGAAATGGCAAGGTCACTTCAGATTGAAGAAGCTTATTCAGGAATGAGCATAGAATTTGAGAATTAACAGGGGATACCCTGTTTTTTCTTTTTGTATATAGTAAAATAAAGTTGTAGTTAATTGAGGTGATATCATGACACAATTTGAAGCATTGTTGAATCAGGTTTATGCAGCATGGCTGGGTAAACTGATTGGGATACGATTAGGAGCACCGGTTGAAAACTGGACTTATGAACAAATTCGAGATACTTATGGGAAATTGAATGGCTACCCTGTGGATTATGGCGTGTTTGCCGCAGATGATGATTCCAATGGCCCTTTGTTTTTTGCAAGAGCACTGGAACGTTATGGCAAGGAT
>JAZRUQ010000013.1:0-17602 GCA_045652605.1 Erysipelotrichaceae bacterium | reverse complement strand
ATCATGGGATTTGGCTTTAGTATGTCAGGGATTTATCCGACCACCGTCTCCTTTACTGGAAAATTGACATCCCAATATACCATGGCCTGGAGCTTCATGTTGACTATGGCAAGTTTTGGTTCAATTCTGATGCCAACTGTGATTGGTCAGATTGCAGAAACTGCAGGTATTGCATCAGGAATGAGATCGATTGCGCTGGTCATCCTTATTGATTTATTGTTTATTATTGCGCTTGGTCGTTTCGTAAAAAAACATCAGAATACATAAAAAGGTTGTATCTCAAATCAATGAGATACAACCTTTTTTTACTTACTTTGTAGAGGATGAAGCCTTCTTACTGTGGCTGTTTTCCGAAGTATGCTGCGATACCACCGTCAACATACAGAATCTGTCCGTTTACGAAGTCAGATGCAGAAGATGCAAGGAATACTGCTGGACCCTGCAGGTCTTCTGGTTTACCCCAGCGTTCAGCTGGTGTCTTAGACATAATGAACTGGTCAAATGGATGACGTGATCCATCAGCCTGTGGTTCTCTCAATGCAGCAGTCAGTGGAGTTTCGATATAGCCTGGGCCAATACCGTTGCACTGAATGTTGTATGAACCATATTCAGATGCGATGTTCTTAGTCAGCATCTTCAGACCGCCCTTAGCAGCTGCGTAAGCAGATACTGTTTCGCGACCGAATTCAGACATCATTGAGCAGATGTTGATGATCTTACCGCTGCGGCGTTCCATCATTGATGGCAGAACTGCCTTAGCCAGGATGAATGGTGCGTTCAGGTCAATGTCGATAACCAGACGGAAATCCTTAGCAGCCATTTCATGCATAGGAACACGCTTGATGATACCAGCGTTGTTTACCAGAATATCAACAGCTCCTACTTCTTCTTCAATTCTCTTAACCATAGCCTGTACGCCGTCTTCATCAGTTACGTCGCAAACATAACCGTAAGCCTTCAGACCAGCTTCTGCATATGCAGCCAGACCTCTGTCAACGAATTCCTGTTTGATATCGTTAAATACGATTGTAGCGCCAGCAGCACCCAGACCCTTTGCGATTGCAAGTCCGATACCGCTAGATGCACCTGTAACTAGTGCGACTTTGCCTTCAAGGCTGAAATCTTTCATGTTCATGTGTTAGTTTCTCCTTCTTCTTTACTATTACTATGTTGCATTCGTTTGAATGCACTGGAGTCCGATTTAATTTAGTAAACCGGTATACTGATAATTTACATCAACACATCCGCTTTGTCAACCATTGATTTAAAAAAGTTCAATTTCGTTTTGAAAAGTATTGTTTTTTTAATTTTTGCATTGACATTCATAAAGTGGGGCGTATAATGAAAGTTGTAAACCGGTTTAGTTAACTGCTGAACCGAAAGGAAGAAAAGAGGGACTTGAAAATGAAACTGGAAAACTATCCTGCATTAAGCGCTAAAGAACTTGATGAAGCAATCGGTTACGCCATTGAACAGGTACGTGCATGTCTGGCTGACTACACAACAATGTTTAAATATCCAAACAGCGTCAACAACTTCTATCCACAGATGATGAACACTGAATGGACAAACGGATTCTGGACTGGAGAAATCTGGCTGGCTTACGAAATGACAAAAGAAGAAGAATTCAAAAAATCTGGTCTGGCTCATGTGGACAGCTATCACCATCGTATTAAAAACAATATTGTATGTGATCATCATGATTTGGGCTTCCTGTATTCTCCATCATGTGTAGCTGCATATAAGCTGCTTGGTGACGAAAAGGCAAAAGAGGCTGCAGTTATGGCAGCTGATAAGCTGATTACTCGTTTCCAGGAAAAGGGTGAATTCATTCAGGCTTGGGGCCCTCTGGGGGCAAAGGACAACTATCGTCTGATTATTGACTGCCTGTTGAATCTGCCTTTGTTGTATTGGACAACAGAAGTTACAGGTGATCCTAAATACCGTGATATCGCTTTGCGTCACATCAAAACCGCTTTGAGTGTTGTGATCCGTGAAGATTACTCAACATTCCATACATATTTCTTTGATCCTGAAACTGGAGCTCCATCTCATGGTGTATCTCATCAGGGGAACCGTGCAGAATCTGCATGGGCTCGCGGACAGGCTTGGGGTATCTATGGTCTGGCAATCAGCTACCGTTATACAAAAGATCCTAAGTATCTTGAACTGTTCCGCCATGTAACAAATTATTTCATTGACCATCTGCCAAGCAATCTGGTTCCTTACTGGGATTTTGACTTCACTGATGGCAGTGATGAACCACGTGACTCTTCTGCAAGTGCAGCTGCAGCGTGCGGTATGCTGGAAATGGCTAAGCATGTAGATGCTGAAGAAGCAGAAGTATTAAAGGCACAGGCTAGCCGTCTGATCAAGGCTCTGGTTGACAACTGCTCAGTAAGAGATCCTAAGATTTCAAATGGTCAGATTTTGAATGGCACATACTGCCGCTCAACTCCAACAAATGGCTGCCGTCAGCATGGTGTTGATGAATGCACTGCATGGGGTGACTACTACTACTTCGAAGCGCTGATGCGTCTGAAAAACGAAAACTGGAACATGTATTGGTAAGAAATAGAAAGACAAAAAGGAGAAAATACAATATGAAAATCGCATTAATGAATGAATTCAGCCAGGCAATGAAGAATGAAATCGTGCTGAGAGAACTGAAAGCTGTTGTTGAACCAATGGGTCACACAGTATACAACACTGCTATGGTTAAGCCGCTGGTTGCACAGGATGTACCAGAAGCTTACACAGAAGAAAATCCAAGATTGACTTATCTGCATCTGGGTATTCAGGCTTGCTTGCTGCTGAACTCAGGCGCTGTTGATTTTGTTGTAACAGGCTGCGGTACAGGTCAGGGTGCTTTGATGGCCCTGAACACATTCCCAGGTGTTGTTTGCGGTTACTGCATTGAACCATCTGATGCATATCTGTTCCTGCAGATTAACAATGGTAACGCTCTGTCTATTCCTTATGCTAAGGGATTCGGCTGGGGTGCTGAACTGAACATCCGTACAATTTTTGAAAAGTCATTTGGTTCTCCAAAGGGTATGGGATATCCTAATGAACCAGGTCGTAAAGAAAGCCAGAACCGCAATGCTGAACTGCTGAATCAGATGAAGGCTGCAGCTGGTAAGCCAGTACTGGAAGGTCTGAAGGCAATTGATCCAGTTCTGGTTAAGGGTGCTTTGACTCAGCGCTTTTTGGATTGCTTCTACGAAGGATGCAAGTGCGATGAACTGCGTGCATTCGTAGAAGAAATGGCTAAGTAGTTTTAGTTTATACGATGGATAAGTATAGAAAAAGAAGAGCTCAGCTGGTTGCTGCTGAAATGGTAGAAAAGCTGAGAGAAAAGGGTTATGAAACTTATTATGCAGAAGATGTTGAAGAAGCACGCAAGATTATGCTGAGCCTGATTCCAGAGGGTTCAAGTGTAGGTGTAGGTGGTTCTGAAACACTGAATGCAATGAATATGATTGAAGAGCTGAGAAATGGTCCTTATCATTTCTTTGACAGATACCAGAAACTTCCATTCTGTGAAATTGAAGAAATCTATCGTGAAGCGTTGCAGGCTGATGTCTTCTTAAGTTCATGCAATGCAGTAACTCGTGATGGTCGTCTGGTGAATATGGATTCTTCAGGTAATCGTGTTGCAGCAATCAGCTATGGTCCACGTAAAGTCATCATGGCTGTTGGTGCAAACAAAGTGGTTAATAACCTGGATGAAGCACTGGATCGCATTTATAAGATTGCACCATTGAATGCAATGCGTGTAAAACATAAGGCTCCATGTGTTGAAACAGGGAAATGTGAAGGTTGTCAGATTCATGCAAGTGTGTGCAATTCCATTGGTATTATCAACCATGGCAACAAAACAGCAGGACGCTTCCACATCATCATGATTGCGGAAGAAGTAGGATTTTAATTAAAGGAGTTTTACAAATATGAATTCAATTCAGAATTTATTTTCATTGGCTGGCAAAACGGCCATTGTAACAGGTGCTAATACTGGTCTGGGTCAGGGGATTTCAGTTGCTTTGGCTGCAGCTGGGGCACATGTCTTTGGCGTAGCAAGAAGAAGCTGTGAAGAAACACTGATCAAAGTCAATGAAGTTGGCGGACAGTTTACTGAAGTCATTGCAGATCTGTCTGATCTTTCTGCAATTGAAAAAATCATGACTGAAGTGAAATCCAAAACAGAAAGAATTGATATCCTGGTGAACAATGCAGGTATCATCAAGCGCGCTGATGCAATCGATGTTACTGTTGAAGAATGGGATCAAGTGATTGATTTGAATCAGAAGCTGGTGTTCTTCCTTTCTCAGGCAGTTGCAAAAGATTGGATTGCTGATCAGAAGGGTGGAAAAATCATCAATATCTGTTCAATGCTGAGCTATCAGGGTGGTATTCGTGTACCATCTTATACAACAAGCAAAAGCGGTGTTGCTGGTTTGACTCGTGCATTGGCAAACGAATGGGCAATTCACAACATCAACGTGAATGCAATTGCTCCAGGGTATATGGCAACAAACAACACAACACAGCTGCGTAATGACAGCAACCGCAATGATGCCATTCTTGAACGTATTCCAGCTGGACGCTGGGGTACACCAGAAGATATGTATGGTGCTGCAATTTTCCTGGCTTCTGACGCTTCAGCTTACATGAACGGCTTTACAATCGCTGTTGATGGCGGCTGGTTAGCTCGATAAATAACAAAAGAGAACTCGTTTGAGTTCTCTTTTTTACATTGTATACATCTTTTTTGTGTTGTCTTTGAATGTGATTGTAATTTCAATGCTGTTTTCATTCAGTGTGAAATCAACATGTTCAATGCGTTCATCTTCTTTTCTGCATGTTTCAATTACATTTACGAAAGTAGTGTTTTCTGCAGTTGTACGTTCAATCAGATAAGAAAGATCTCTTATAGCAGGATTTGCAGGACCTTTCGCAAAGATCAGCTCTTTCTTGTTTAACATAGGATGAATGTGAAGATTAAATTCACCACAGTCATAAGTCAGTTTCTTTAATTCATCATTACTCTTTGTAATGGAATGAAAATGAGAGTGTGGTGTACTGCAACTGAGAGCGTTCACTTGTTGAGTTTGATTTAAATCCGTTGTAAGGCTTCCATCAATATGGAGGGTCCAGTCTTTGCTGAGTGTGTTGTCTGATGCAATATGGAAGACATCAATGAAGTAGTTGTCACACCATTGAATTTTTCTGCGCATGAGAACCCCATCATAGCATTCTTCATCCCACTGTTTGATGGTAAAGGAATCCGGCATGATAAAATCTTTTGACCAGACTGTTGAAGCATCCAAGTAAATATCATCTTCTGAAGTTTCTCTGTATTCATGAACGATCGTTTCAGCAGGGGCCATGTTTTCACCATTGATGATGACAGTGTTATGAGTAGCTGTGTTTTTAAAATAAGCATAATGCAAAGGAGCACTATAGCCTGATGCTGTACCTAAATCAGTGCATACATCTTTACCAAAAGCGGAAAAACTGATGGATAGACGATCATAATGGTCGTGTTCTCCACCGTATGGAGCTGCTTTAAAAAGGAACGTACGTTCATCAGAACCATGAATAAAAGCCAGCTGTGATCCTGTTTTACTCAAATAATTTTGTTTAGGTGAATGGATATCAGGAAGTTCTTTCCCATAAAGCAGACTATATAAATCATTGCGATGGGAGAATCTTGCGACCTGATTTAAACAGAAAGCCATATCATCATCCTTAAATATAGAATAGGCAAGTTCATAGATGCTTTCCTTGTCTTTAAAGCTGGCTTCACTATCATTGATTTTAGGGAATGTACCATCCTTTAAGACCAGTTTTGAAGCTAGTGCCAGGGCAAGAGATAGCTTCTTTTTATAATGTTCATCTTTAAATAAACTATATTCTGTGTATCTTGCCAAAGTTTCGTAACGCATGATCCAATTTAGTGTATAGAGATGATAACCCATGGAACCTTCAAACCACATTGCATCTTCTAGAAATCCATGATCAATCTGATATTTGATGCCATATTTCTGATTGAGCGCAAAATCCAGAATTTCAGTATTTTGGGTTACTAAACCGATGTTGCCTAATGCAGAACAGATACAGACTTCATGATTGTGAAGCTGAGGAGTCATGTTTTTTATTAAATGTTCAGCACCTGGAAGAAACAGACCATGGATGATTTGATCCTGTTCATCATGAGTTAGCTGATCTGAAATCAGATCATAAGCACGAGTGAGTGAGTTTAATGCTGCAGAATCATCCAGAACCTGTGCAAACATCTTTCCCGGGTTGTTGTAGGGGATACCACCATGGACTTCATAGCTTTCGTAATATTTGGCATATCCAAGCAGAATGTCTTTAACGCTTTGCAGTGCTTTTTTGTCTTGGGTGATTAGATACATGACTGCAAGTTCAAAAGCACCTTCTGCGTTTTTGTAGGCAGTTTCTGACCACCATCCTCCAAGATAAGGTTCTCCTGAATACAATTGACCACAGAGAGGGCATGTGTATTCAGTGGGATTGTGATAGTCATAGATCAGTTTAACTGAGCATTTAGGGCAGATGAAATAATGAGGCCATGTTGCAATGGCTGTTTCTTGAATGTAAAGATGATTCAATAAATCACTGTGACGGTACAGAATACCTTCAAGATAAGCTGGATTCTTTTGTGCTTTTTGCTGAATAAGTAAAATTTCCTGAGGTGTAAATGAAAGCATATGAAGTCCTCCGTAAAGATATTATAAGAAAGCAAAAGAAAAAAGTGAACATATTGTTCACTTTTACTTACAGAATGAGACCAATGCTTCAGCCAGTTCATCAATCATCTGAGGATCACAGTTGATGTCCTTGTTTGTTGATGTGTTCTTAATAAAGTAAGAATCACCTGTTTTTTCAGGACGTGAAACCAGAATGGATTTTGGATAGAACGAGAAAGAAGTGTAACGCAGGTCAACTTTAGGACAGCTTACTTTTTCAGCACTTGTTTTAAAGCATGCAGCCATCTGATCAGCTAAAGACTGTGTGTCTTTCTTATAGCCTACAACCCAGTTTCCTGCTTTATCACCAACACAATCCAGCATGATGACTGTCTTGTGGTCGATGGAATCAGGAATTGCATTTCTGAGGATGTAATCACCAACGTGTTTCTGGCAGCCATGGTCAGTCAGAACAAAAGCAACATGTTTTTTCTGTTCATCACTGAGCAGTTCTGCTGTCTTCAATGCAGCGATACATCCGGAAGTGTTGCGGTTGAAATTCATCTTGTTGGCAACAGAGCCAATCATGAAAGCAGGAAGAATCAAAGAAATAAACAGGCCAGCTCCCCATAAGACGGTACTGAGTGTGTTTGTTTCCATATCAAAATGTGGAACCTGAACAAATGTGATGTAAAGGGCAAATGCCAGTCCAATAATCACCGGAGTATAAGTTGGCAGAAAAGATGATGCATAAGTGGCAGCACCATTGAATGGGTAATACTTCATAGGATTACCGAAATTATGAGATGGTGTGTCGTAATTGGAAACAATCAGATAACGCGCTTTGTTCAAATCGCCTGCAACCAGATTGATTCCTTCTGTCTTTTTGTGTTTTCCTTTTACAGCTTTGACTTGAAAGCCTTGAGCCTGGAAATCTTTACCGATTTCATTGACAAAGAAATTCTTCTGCAGTCTTTTGAAACGAGCAGGGATTCCCAATGCATATTTAATAATGATATCCTGTGTGTTCATAATTATTTCTTCCATGGCCATTTAAGCGGCGTATTTTTGACACTCTGTTTACGGATGTAGCTTGCTTCCTTCTGTGGAATGATGTTGTTGAGTGTCTTGTATAATTTCACAGAATTGAATGTTGGAGCAGTAATGTATTTGTGATCAGCAATTTCAATCGCAAATTCATCAGCACCAGTTTTCCCCTGAGAAACTTTCCACTGTACGATTTCTTCATAAGTAACTTTCTGGCAGATATCTTTTCTTTTTGGATGATAAATGACAAGGCAGTCTTCAAAGAATTCAACACGTTTCTCATTCGGAATTTTCCATAACGCAAAGATGGAAAGCGGGAGCATAAGAACTCCAAGTGGCCATACGTCTGTCAGAAACAGAAGTACAGAGATAATCATACAGCTGTATATGGCTACATATGGCTTCGTTGTCAATGTTGATTTAGGGGTACCTAATAACTCAACATCTTCAACAGGGATTTGATTCAGTAATTCTTCATTCATGATAAGGACCCTTTCTGAAATTCATAAATATATTATAACAATATTGAAACTTTTTGTGAACTTTTTTATTTAGTGATGCTATAATAAGAAAGATGATGAATTTGGGAGAGAAAAAATGGGCTTTTTTGAAAACAATTTAGTACTTGTGATTTTCTGTATCGCAGTTGGAATGATTATGTTCTTTGTAAGATTCAAGGAATATCGTCAGATGAAAGAGACAATTAATACAGCATTGGAAGGCAAGCATTACGAAAAATATGATTATTCAAAGTGGGTTCGTATCCTTTATGTTCTGTTTGTTTCATTCGGTGTGATTTCAATTGTTTATGGTATCATGCACAATGATTTTGAGACAATTTCAATGGGGGCAGTGCTGACATTAATGTTTATTGGGGAGAACCTGATTGTAGGCTATCGCTATACATTATATTATAGTGATACACATTTTATTGCTGGTGGAAAACTGTGCCGTTATAAGAGTGTGAAAGACTTTGAAGAAATGAAGTACTTCAAGCTGGCTTTCGTTCGTGCGGTAACATTCAATGGTGATAAAATCCCAATGTCACGCAAAGCTTACGAATTGATTAAGGAACAGTGCATTCAGAGAAGAAAATAAGTCATGAAGAAATTCGTGACTTTTTCTTTTGGTTGGTGTTTTTCTAGTTGGATTTTAAATTGACACTTTTAGAAGATAAGGGTTTTTGCTTAGAGTGATTTCCTCTGTGTGTAATATGGAGATGAACATTTGGCTGAAAGAGATGAGGTATAAAATCACGATCAATTTCTAGGGTGCTTTTTATGCTATAATTAAAAAGGTGATAGACATGTTTTCAAAGCTAGAGAGAATGCGAAAAAGAAATTTTCTTTTCGTGACTGCAGTATGGATTGTTGCCACTGCAGCTATGATTTATCTCATGTTTTGCGTTGGGTTGAAGATGCCGAGTCGAAGAAGCAGAAGATTGATGGGAACAGCTGCCTTGATTCCTATGTTTATTGCGATTGCCATTCATAAAGTGTTGGCGAACAGATACAGGAATCGATTCAAAAAAATATTTTATCAGAGAATTTTGAAGGATGATTTAATTTCGATTGAGGATACTCAGGCATTCAGTGCTGAAGATTTAAGAAGATGGGGAATTTTGCCAAATGTCATCTCTATTCACACTCAGGATATCATTCAGGGAATAAAAAATGGCCATTCATTTATGCTGTGCCAGTTGGATGCAGGTGGAAAAGAACGTAAGGATGGTCCTGATGCATGGTTTCATGGGCAATACGCAATAGTTGATTTAAAAAAAGCGCAGGGAACAATTCATGTTCGTACGCCAGAGAATCGTCGCATGGAACAGGAAAGTGTGTTCTTATCACAGAATAAGGAACTTTTACAGATAAAAACAGAAGTAGCTTGGTTTGATGATGTGATGAGTGTTTATACGGATCATTCGGATATGGTAATAAAGCTGCTGGATAAAGAACTTATGAGAAAACTGATGCAATATCATCAGGAATATGGGAATCAGCTTTGGTTGGGATTTGTGGATGGACAGCTTCATATAGCTATTAATCAGGGAAAGAGCTTCTTTCAGCCTTCCTTTTTCTGGCCGGTTAATGAAAATGTATTATCAAAACAGAAAGCAGAAGTTGAAAAGTGTCTTGCACTGATTGATGACATGACTAAGAATCACTGAAGGCTTTCTAGAAGTTTTTGTAGCAAAAGAAAAAAGGGTGAAATGCATATCTATAAGGTGTGTGCAGCATCCCTTTTTTATATGTTCTAAAAAATAAAAAACCGTTGCAGAATTGCAACGGTTTTAAATGGTTAACTTAGAATTTAACGTTCTTGTGTACGAGATCGAGGAATGGTTCTGGATTGTCAGCTGGAACCATCTGAGCTGTGAACTGAACACCCTTAGCTGCCATTTCTTCGAAACGAGTTACGTCATCAGCAGTTACACATACAGTGTGGTAAACACGCTGAGAACCAACTTTGTTAGACATGTTACCAACAGTAACTTTGTCAATAGGGATACCCTTGCTGATTGCATCATGCAGAGTAGCTGTTCCGCGGAAAATCACGAACAGTCTTTCACCAACATAGTTTGCTGGATCATTCAGACGAGCAACTGCTCTGTCAACTGGAAGAATAGACAGTTTAGCTGTGCTTGGGCAAGCCATCTTCAGAGCCATCTTCTGGATATCATCAGAAGCAGCAGAATCATCAACTACCATCAAACGAGTAGCGTTGAGAGTGTTTGTCCAGCTAGCAGCAACCTGCCCGTGGATAAGTCTTTCGTCGATACGACACATTACAATATTAGCCATAATAACCTCCTACATGGTTGTCTACATTATAACGTAACCGGTTACATGGTGCAAGAAGATTCTAAAAAAACAGAAACAAACCCACTATACTTTTCAATATTATATAGCTGTTTTATATGAATGATGATATGCTTATTAAAGAGGAGAAGATTGATTCGATTGAGTCAATCAGGTAGGGAAATGATAAGAGAAGAGAATTGGAAAAGACTGCATTCATTCTTAGAAGAATGTGTAGAAAAAGGCGTATTCCCAGGTGCAGATTTTGCTATGGTGACAAAAGATGAAGTAAAAACCATGGTTGTAGGAAATAAGCAGATTCTGCCTGAAGTACTGCCTAATGAAGGCAACACAATTTGGGATCTTGCGTCAATTTCAAAAGTGCTGGTAACAACAACTTGTATTTTGAAACTGATGGAAGAAGGGTTGATTACATTGAAGACAAAGGTCTGTGATGTGATCCCGGAATTTAAGAACAAGGATATTACTGTAAAGGATATTATTACTCATTCATCAGGTCTTCCTGCAGATATCAATGGGTATAAGGCAATGACAACGGAAGAAATGTTTGAAGCTGTATACAATATGGAACTTGAATACGAAAGAGGATCTAAAGTTGTTTATTCTGATGTCAACTTTATCCTTTTGGGAATGGTTGTAGCAAGATTGAAAGGTTCTTTGGATGGTTTTGCGAAAGAAGCGATGTTTGAACCATTGAAGATGGAAGATACATGTTATTGTCCATCTGAAGAAGTGTATGATCGCTGTGCAGCATATGAACTGATTGAAAATCGCGGTGGTGTCATTCGTGGTACAGTTCATGATGGTAAAGCTCATAAATTCAATGGTGTTTCAGGACATGCAGGTGTCTTCTCTACTTTGGAAGATATGATTCATTATGTTCAGATGCTGTTTAATGATGGTGTTTATGATGGAAAGAGATTCTTCAGTCCTGTGACAATTGATCTTTTGAAGAAGTGTCAGACACCTTCTTTGAATGAAAGACGTTCTATTGGATGGATTATTTCAGATGAAAATTATCCAATGGGGGATTATTTCAGTGAACATACTCTGTATCATACAGGATTCTCAGGAAGCTCCATGGTCATTGACTTAGATCGTAAGGTGGCTTTCATCTGTCTGAACAATCGTGTGCATCCAACAAGAGAAAACCGACTGATTCTGACTGCAAGAAACAATATGCATAATCTGGCTTATCAATGCCTGGAAAGAGAATAAATTATGAACCCAGTATATGATGTCGTTAAAAATCTGATTGATGATGTAAAGAATACACAAGAAGCTGCAATTGAACAGGCTGCTCAGGCGTGTGCGAATGCAATTGAAGCAGGTGGTATTCTGCAGGCATTTGGATCTGGTCATTCAGAAGCAGGTGCAATGGAAGTGGCTCATCGTGCAGGTGGATTTATTCCTACGAAAAAAATCATTGAACCAGCTCGTGGAGCATATGAAGGTATTGAGGGTGTAGGGACAAGTTTCATGAAACGTGTTGATGTTCGTGAAAACGACGTTGTCTTTGTCATCTCTAACTCAGGACGTAATCCGCTTCCAATTGAAGTCGCATTGGGTGCAAAAGCAAAGGGTGCAGTTGTCATTGCGATTACAGCACTAGAAGCATCAAAGAAGCTGACTTCAAAGCATTCATGTGGCAAGAATCTGTATCAGGTAGCTGATATTGTGCTGGATAACTGTGTGCCTGAAGGGGATTGCGGATGTGAAGTAGAAGGTTATGATTCTAAAATCTGCGGTATGTCCATGATTACAACTTCTGTAATTGTTCAGGCGGTTACTTACCGTGTTGCAGAGATTCTGATCAGTCGCGGAATCACTCCACCAATCTATAAATCACAGAACATTGATGGTGGTCGCGAGTTCAACGAAGCTCTGGAAGAAAAGTATCTTGATCGTCTTCGCCGTGTTTAATTGTGTGAAAGTGTGAAAAATTCAAAAGAAACTCACACAAAGAAAACAGGATGGATTCAGAAAGATAAGAAGAGAATAATATGTAAAATAAAGGGAAAATGTATGGAAAAATATATGTTTTCCCTTTAAAATGTCATCGGGAAAGTGTGTTTTAAAAGTGAAAATTTCAGGAAATGTGTGAAAAGTATGTGAACTATGGTTGACTTTTATAATAACTGATGACATAATGGTAAAGCGAAAACGCTTTCACTTTGTTGTCAGCCTAGTGAGGGCGGAATTAGCTGAGAAGATGAAAATCTTCTTGCAAAATTCCATAAATATGAAAGGGAGGATAATTTATGGCAGAATTAAACTTTTTCCAAATTCTTCTGATCACTGCATGGGCCTTCTGGGGAATTATCGATAGCCTGTCTTGGGGTATCGGTATGAACGGCGCTATCCTGGCTTGCTTATTCACAGGTGTAGTAGTTGGTAACCCTACTTATGGTCTGATTGTTGGTGGTACACTTCAGATGACTCAGCTGGGTGCTGGAACTTATGGTGGTGCTTCAATTCCAAACATCACTTCTTCTGGTATGATCACAACTGCATTAGGAGCTACTACTGGTGCTGACCCAGTAACATTCTCAGCTTCTATCGGTGTTGCTCTGGCTGCTCTTTTCACACAGCTGGACATCCTGGCTCGTTTCTCAAACACTGCTTTCCAGCATATCGCTGACAGATATGTAGAAGAAGGCAATACTAAGGGTATCGAACTGATGAACCACCTGGGTATCATTCCTTGGGGTCTGTCACGTGGATTGCCTGTATTCGTTCTGTTGCTGTTCGGTCAGGGTCTGGTAGACACTCTGATGGCTATCCTGCCACAGTGGCTGATGGACGGATTCAAGCTGGCTGGTGGCTTGCTGCCTGTTGTCGGTTTTGCTATCCTGCTCCGCTACCTGCCTGTTACTAAGAAGCCTCAGTATGTAATCCTTGGTTTCGTACTGGCTGCTTACCTGGGCATGGCAACTCTGGGTGTTGCATTGGTTGGTCTGTGCGCTGCTCTGTTAGTGTTCCAGAACGCTACTGCTGCTCCTGCAGCTGCTTCTAACGTTGGAGGTGACGACTATGAAGACTAAGAAATTTACTAAACAGGAACTGCATAAGATTCATTTCCGTTGGATTTGGCAGTCACAGATTGGTTGGAACTATGAACGTATGCAGGGTCTTGGATACCTGTCTACAGTTCTTCCAATGATCGAAAAACTTTACGGAGACAACCCTGAACTGAAAGACAAAGCTCTGAAGGTTCATTCACAGTTCTTTAACACACAGCCTGCTATGGGTGACATGATTCTGGGTATCGACGTTGCGATCGAAGAACAGAACCCTACAGCTGTAGGTATTGAAACTGCAGCAGCTGTTAAGACAGCTCTGATGGGTCCATTTGCTGGTATCGGTGATACTATTTTCGGTATGATCGCTGGTGCAGTATTTGGTTCAATCGCTGCTTCTATGGCAGTTGAAGGTTCAGCTATCGGTATCGTTATCTGGACTGTATGGTATGCATGCGTACTGTTCCTGATCAGACCTCGTCTGTTCGACATGGGTTACACTCAGGGTATTAAGCTGGTTACTTCACTGAGCGGACAGATGAACGCTCTGACTGAAGCTGCTTCAGTTCTGGGTCTGACTGTTGTTGGTGCTATGATTGCTCAGATGGTTAAGTTCCCTCTGGCAACTATCACTGTTAAGATCGGTACAGATGCTGACGGTTCTGACCTGATGAAGGCATTCCCTCTGATGGACTACGCTAACAGCATCATGCCTGCTCTGTTCCCTGCTCTGCTGGCTGCTCTGTGCTACTGGCTGCTGGGTCAGAAGTGGATGAACTCAAACAAGCTGATCATTGCTGTAGTAGTACTGGCAATCGTTCTGCGTGTTCTGGGCGTTCTGGCTTAAGAATCAGTAAGAATTTAAAGTTTAACTTTAGAGGACGGATTTATCCGTCCTTTTTCTTTTCTTATATAAAAAGAAGCAAGTCCGTTTGGACTTGCTTTTTAGTTTTAGATATTGCTCAGTATTTCTTTAAGGTTCTTTTCTGATACAGCTGCATACTGACCGAAGTCATCTTTCATTTCTTTTGCAGTCATATGAATCTGTGTGCAGTTTGTACTTTCGATGATGTTATGAATGTTATGGGCGCGGACACCACCGCCAACCAGAATTGTAATCTGATCATTGTAGCGTTCAATCAATTCTTTTAATAAATCAAAACCTTGTTCAATATGAGGGTAGTTTTCTCCACCACTAGTCAAAATACGATCAACACCACATTCAATCAGTGTCTCACAAGCTTTGATTTTGTCAGGTGTTCTATCAAATGCTTTATGGAAAATAACTTCTTTACCATATGATTTGATGAGGTTTGCCATCTGTTTTGTGCGTTGTACATCAATCGTTTCATCTTCGTTCAGAAAACCGAAGACAATACCATCAGCACCATTTTCCAAAAGCAGTTCAGCGTCAAACAACATGCTTTCAAATTGGTGCTGTGTGTAGACAAAACCAGCTGTTCGAGGTCTAACCATGCAGCAAAGAGGGAGTTTTGTGACTTGTTTTGCGTGAATGAGTGTACCGATTGAAGGAGTTAAACCTCCAAGTTCAATAGCACTGTTGAGTTCAATTCTGTCAACAGGAAATAATTCAGCTGTAGCGCAGTCTTCGATACTTCCAGCACAGATTTCAATAAGTTTATTTTTGATCATAATATCACCTTTTTCTCTATAAAAAAGTATAGCACAAGGTGTGTTAAGATTGAAGAAGTGTTCAGGAAATTGTATAATTAAAGTAATTACATAGGAGGAATTTAACAATGATTATTCAGAGTAAAAATGTATGGATTTCCAGCATCTTCACTGAAGCTCAGATTGAAATGGAAAATGGTAAGGTTGTAGCTATTCATCCTTACGGATCAAAAGAGGTAGATCAGGACTTTGGTGAAAACCGTATTATTCCAGGTATGATTGATGTTCACTGCCATGGTGGTTTAGGTTTTGATACAAACGATGCGCATCGTGAGGGATTGGTTATGTGGGCAAAGGGCCTGCTTGAAGAAGGTATCACAGGTTTCTGTCCTACAACTGTAACTCAGTCTGTTGAAGTTTTGACTGATGCTGTTGCTAATGTTGCAAAGGTTGTTGAAGAAGGTTACGAAGGTGCTGAAATTCTCGGTATCCATTTTGAAGGTCCTTATCTGAACCTGAAAAACAAGGGTGCTCAGCCTCCACAGTTTATCGTAACTCCAAGCGTTGAACAGTTTAAAGAATATCAGAAGGCTGCTAATGGTCTGATCAAGATTATTACTATGGCAACTGAAATGGATCCAGATTTTGCACTGACTCGTTACTGTGCACAGACTGGTGTTAACGTATCTATTGGACATTCAGGTGCTACATTCAAAGATGCTGTTCTGGCAGTAGCAAATGGTGCTAATGGTATGACTCATGTTTACAATGGTATGAATGGTCTTCATCACCGTGAACCATCTCTGGTTGGTGCTGCAATGCGTTTGAAAGATGTATATGGAGAAATTATCTGTGATGGTAACCATGTAGACTGGGCAGCTGTTTATGCATTCATTACAAGCAAGGGTAGAGAATACTGCATTATGATTGATGATGCTCTGTGCGCTAAGGGATGTGCACCTGGCAACTATTTCCTGGGTGGAAATGCAATTGAAATTCGTGAAAATGGTTCAGCTTATCTGCAGGGTACTAACACTCTGGCTGGTGGAACATTGCGCTTCAGCAAGGGTCTGCAGAACCTGATTGAAAAAGCTTTAATTCCAGTTGACTGGGCAATCAATATGGCTACAATCAACCCTGCTCGTTATCTGGGTGTTGATGATCGCAAAGGTAAGATCTGCGCTGGTTATGATGCTGACTTGGTTGTATTGGACCGTGACTATGAAGTAGTTCAGGTTTATGCAATGGGTAAAGCTGTTAAATAAACAAAAATGATTAAAGCGATATTTTTTGATATCGATGCAACAAGTTATCTTCATGCGATTCATGATAGTCCTGAATCTACAAAAGTGGCTTTTCGTAAGCTGAAAGAGGCAGGTATCAAGATTGCAATCTGTACTAGCAGATCCTATCCTGAACTTGTTCATCTTCCTGCACATTATTATGAACTGATGGATGCAATTGTGTGTCTTGCAGGTGCACAGATTTATGTGGATGGAAAACTGATTATAAATCATTCATTGGATGATGAAATTAAAAAGGCAATTGAAGTGATGGACCAGCATAAGCTGGTCTATCGCTGGTCTGCACCAGATGGTACAAATTGTCTGAATGTAAAAGATCAGGACATTGAAGACTTGTTTTATCGATTGTATTTAATGAGACCACCGGTAAAACCTTATCAGGGTGAAGAACTGGTGCATGTGCTCTATTACAACACGAATGAAGAAATTCGTTCAGAAGTGCTGGAACACTGTAAGAACAATCAGCATCTTGTCATGAGTCGTGCAAGTGAAATAACGCCTCCTGGTGTTGAAAAAGGATCTGCCATTCTGGAATGTGCTGCATTATGGGGCATCAAACAGGATGAAATTGCAGCCTTTGGCGATGCGAACAATGATTTAGGTATGATTCAGACAGCTCATATTGGTGTTGCGATGGGGAATGCCACCGATTTATTGAAGCAGCATGCCGATTACATTACAGATCGAATTGAAGATGATGGTCTGTACAATGCATGTGTCCATTTTGGGTGGATTAAGGAGAGATAGAAAATGAAAATTATTATTGTTGAAAACTACGATGAACTGAGCCAGAAAGCTTTTGAAGTCATGAAGGAAGTCATCGATTCTAAACCAAATCCAGTTCTGGGTCTGGCTACAGGTTCAAGCCCAATCGGTTTGTACAAGTGCATGATTGAAGATCACAAGAAAAATGGAACAGACTACTCTAAAGTTATTACATTCAATCTGGATGAATATGTAGGCCTGCCAAAAGAGCATTCACAGACATATTACACATTCATGCATGAAAATCTGTTTGAAGGTATCGAAATTCCAGAAGAAAACGTACACCTGCCACTGGG
>JAZRUQ010000012.1:0-1723 GCA_045652605.1 Erysipelotrichaceae bacterium | reverse complement strand
TGAAGTCTTCAATCATCTAATAGTCAAGTTGTAAAGGGGATGAATGATATGAAGGATAAAATCATTGAATCAGCATTTGAATATATTGAAGCACTGTTTGCGAATGATTGCGGAGGTCATGATGCGGATCATTCAAAACGTGTCTATCACAATGCCATGATGATTGCAGAAACTGAACCTGAATGTGATCTGTTTGTTGTACAGCTTGCAGCACTTCTTCATGATGTGGATGATCATAAGCTGTTTTATACACAAAACAATGCCAATGCGCGTCATTTTCTGTATTTGCATCAAGTCGAAGATCATCTCATTGAAACTATCTGTAAGCTGATTCAAGGCATCTCTTTCAGTCAAAACAGAGGCCATCGACCTGATACACTGGAAGGTCAGATTGTTCAGGACGCTGATCGTCTTGATGCCATCGGAGCGATAGGTATTGCCAGAACGTTTGCTTATGGTGGACATAAAAACAGACCTATTTCATCAACTGTTCAGCATTTTTATGACAAACTTCTGTTATTGAAAGATGAAATGAACACTGATGAAGGAAAACGCATTGCTTTGCATCGTCATCAGCTTATGGAAAATTTCCTTGATGAGCTTCATCATGAAATCAAATAATTTCTAAAAGACAGGATATCCTGTCTTTTTTTAGTTATGCTTTCTGATTTAGAAAACTGTAGTCAGCTTCTCATGTGTGCGATACAATGAAATAGAGGTGGTCGTATGAAGGATGTTACTGGAACAATTTTTGATATAAAAGAAATGGCTGTTCATGATGGTCCTGGAATTCGTACTACTGTCTTTTTCAAGGGTTGTCCATTACGCTGTCAATGGTGTCATAATCCGGAAGGTCTTCTTAAAGAACCACAGCTTCTGATCAAAACAGCACGCTGTAAACAATGCGGCTCATGTCTAAAACCATGTCAACATGACCTTTGTCAGCCTTATGGTCGTTGTCTTTTAGCTTGTCCTGAAAATTGTCTTGAGATAGCAGGTCAGCAAATCACTGCAAGACAACTGGCGAAAGAGTTGATCAAAACAGCACAGATTTTAGCAGATGCATTTGGTGGTTTTACTTTTTCTGGGGGTGAACCACTAGCTCAGCCACAGTTTCTTTTTGAGCTTTGTCATGAACTGAAGGATTATCATTTATGTATAGAAACCAGTGGCTATGCAGAAAAAGATGTCTTTGAAAAAGCATTGGATATCTTTGACTATATTATTATGGATATCAAACTGCTTGATTCTGTTGAACATCTCCAATATACAGGTGTAGATAATCAGAAGATCATCTCAAATTTTCAACTTTTAAAAAAGAGTGGCAAACAGCATTTGATTCGTACACCACTAATCCCTGAAATCACCGATACTCTCATGAATTTAAACGCAATTGAATCGTTGATTGGCAACAGTCCATGGGAAAAACTTCCTTATAATGCAGCAGCTGGTGCAAAGTATAAGATGCTGGGTTGGGATTATCCATTGGATAAGAATTGAACTTCTGTAAATCTGTTCAAAAAATGATTTTTTTTCCAGATTCGACATATTACGACGGTATTTGTCATTTCGCTTTCCTATAATGGGTCTTGTAAAAGGAAGTGAACGTAATGGAAAAGAAAAGCATTGTCATCGTGGATGACAACGCAAGCTTTAAGGAAAGCTTGCATATGGAATTGAAAAAATGCGGATGTTTTGAAGTATTAGGTACATATGAAGATGG
>JAZRUQ010000011.1:0-14586 GCA_045652605.1 Erysipelotrichaceae bacterium | reverse complement strand
AGTTTTGAGGCAGGATGAACTTGGAATGATTTCTTATCGATATGATTCTTACAGAAAAGATGTTTCGATGAAGGCTTACGAGCAGGAAGCAGACTCTCTGAAAGATACTGGACTGGCAAGATACAGTTCAGGTCATGGATTGATCTATGATAAAAAATGACGAATTAAGAAATTAATTCGTCACTATCTTGTTAAAAAAGATGCATTTCTGCATCTTAACAAGTACTATTGAATATTTTCAGCACTCTGCATTTTTCTGATAACGATAAAGTACAGAATGAAAACCAGTGCAGTTGACAACAAGTCAGCCACAGGCTGAGCCCATGCAAGTCCATCGGCTCCAAGAGAAGATTTCAGCACAAACAAAGCAGGAATATAGATGAATCCTTGTCTGCTCAAATTAATGATCAAGGCCGCTTTTGCAGCTCCTGCAGCCTGCAATGCATTGGCCAGCACATAGAAGACCCCAAACAAGAAGCTTGTCGTCAATAGAATGCGCACAAACTGTACCGCAAAATCAAACGCTGCAACTTCTGTCAAGAATACACTGACGATCTGATTTGTAAACACATAGCACAAAGCCGTCATCACGGAACTGAGCGTCAATGCAAACAAAATCGAAAAACGCATGACTTTTTTAAATCGCGTCCAAAGGTTTGCACCAACACAATACCCAAGAAGAGCCTGAACACCCTGTCCAAATCCAATGCACACCATTCCGGTAATCATTGTCACTTTAGAAGCTACGCCAATTCCAGCTACAGCCATATCACCAAAAGATGCCATTTGACCATTCATGATAATCTGAGAAATGCTCATTAAAAGAGATCCAAAGGAAGCAGGAATACCAATAGACAATACACTGCCGCATACTTTATCCCCTGCAGTAAAATCTTTAGGATGAATGCTGAGCATGGATTTTTTCTGAAGGAAATACAAAATGTAGTAGCAGGCACTGAATACATTTCCAATGACAGTTGCGATCGCTGCACCTGCAATTCCCCAATTCAATCCCAAAATCATGATTGGGTCCAGAACAATATTCAACAGATTCCCTAAAAGCTGCCCCATCATTGCTTTTGCTGCCTGCCCTTCTGCACGAATGACATTGGAAT
Source organism: Erysipelotrichaceae bacterium (assembly GCA_045652605.1). Taxonomy (GTDB): domain Bacteria; phylum Bacillota_I; class Bacilli_A; order Erysipelotrichales; family Erysipelotrichaceae; genus RGIG1896. The sequence continues at coordinate 13,471 of JAZRUQ010000011.1, read as the reverse complement.
AACAATTCGCAATCAGCACAAAAACACCACTGAATGTTACAATCGTCAGATATGTTTTCGTATAAGCGTAAGTATCCGCACTTGTACCCATACCAACTAAAATCTGTTCCATCATCAAAAGAAACATGGCAGACATCAACAACCCAACCGCAACACAGCTCCACATGCAGAAAGCACAAACCTTTTTGGCATATTCTACATTTCCCTTGCCCAGAGCTCTGGAAATTACCGACGTCCCACCTATTCCAAACACGGTTCCTACTGACATAAAAATCAAAAAGACAGGTGTTGCCATAGAAACAGCAGCCAGCTGATAAGCGTCTTTTGTCATGCCGATAAAAAAAGTATCTGCCAGATTATAAATCAGCACCATCAACATCGCAGCCATAGCCGGTAATGCATTTTTCAATACCGCTTTAGGTACAGGTGCACTATGAAATATTTCAAGTTCTTTTGTCATCTTCATCATCATATCCTCAGTTCTTATACTGACTAGTTGTATCACACATGCATTAAAAAGTAAATAAATACCGTGAGCATATCAGTGGAAGTATTTTTATGAATTGAATATAATGAAATCGTAAAGAAAGAGAAAATAACTCAGGAGGAAAACATATGACAAATCAATTCTACATCTGCGAAACATGCGGTAACATTATCCAGAAAGTTGAAGATTCTAAAGTTCCTGTCTTCTGCTGCGGCAAACCAATGAAAGAAATGGTTCCTAACACAACAGATGGTGCACATGAAAAACATCTTCCTGTTGTAACAGTAGAAGGAAACAAGGTAAAAGTTGTAGTAGGAAGCGTTGAACACCCAATGACTGAAGCTCACCTGATCAGTTGGATCGTTCTGGAAACTAAAAAAGGATGGTACAGAAAACATCTGGTACACACTGACAAACCAGAAGCACTCTTCACTCTGGAAGATGGCGATGAAGCAGTAGCTGCATATGAATACTGCAATCTGCACGGATTCTGGAAAACAGAAATCAAATAACCCCTAAAGCTGCTTCGGCAGCTTTTTCTATGTTCATATCACTTGAAAAGTAACCCTAAACACCCTACAATAAAAAAAAGGAGTTTTTCTATGTTCAATAAAATCAAAATTGATGACCTAAATGAAAACTGGGTCAAGAAAATTCATTATGAATGGGCACTGATTGTCACTAATGATACGGACAAAGTCAATGCCATGACTGCCAACTGGCTTCAGATGGGCTATCTCTGGAACAAGAATGTTGTGACTGTATACGTTCGTCCAGAACGCCACACCTACAAGACAATGGAAAACAGCGATGTCTTCTCCGTTGCCTTCTTCAATCCAGAACACAAAAAGAAGCTGATGTATCTGGGAACAGCATCTGGTAAAGATGAAGACAAACTGGCAAAAGTCGACTACCATACCACTGTACTGGATGGTGCTCCAGTCATTGAAGAAGCCGATCTGGTTCTGACTGTCAAGAAACTGTATCAGCATCATCTTTGTGATGAAAATTATCTTGTGGATTCAAAGACAATCTATCCTCTGCAGGATTTCCATCTTGAAACGATTGGAGAAATCTTAGGAGTCTATGCAAAAGCGGCTGAGTAAAACTCAACCGCTTTTTTCCTATTCTTTAAACATATCTGTGAGTGCACCATTGACAAAACTCAAGACAATGGACGCCAATATCGCTGTAAACAATCCACTGATGGCAGCTCCATCAACCAGATTAAACGCAATCATCAAAACCAATCCATTGATCACAAGGCTGAACAATCCAAGTGTCATCAAAGTAAAAGGAAAAGAGAAAAACTGCAGAACAGGCTTCAGCAATCCATTGCACAAAGCCAGAATCAAAGTCAGCACAATCAGACTTCCAGCATCAGAAATCACTACACCAGCAAATAGAAAATCAAGCACCCACAAAGAAACCGCATTTAAAATAAAACGCTTCATTTTAGTCCCTCCTTTAATAAATTTAATTTTACATTTAATCTGCTCTGTTGTAAATCAAAACAATTTCGTGCCCCTTGGTTGCATTTTATGATAATCCGAGTTATAGTATATTAGCAATCAAACTTAAAGAGTGCTAAAAGGAGGACTTTTTATGGCAAAGAAACAATTTAAAACTGAATCTAAGCGACTTTTAGATCTGATGATCAATTCAATCTATACAAATCGTGAAATCTTTTTAAGAGAGCTGATTTCCAATGCATCTGATGCTTTGGATAAAAGACATTATCTTTCAATCACAGATGATGCACATCGCATCAACAAGGAAGAACTTAAAATTGAACTGACCATCGATAAAGAAAACAGAAAGCTGATCTTAACAGATACAGGCATCGGCATGAATCAGGATGAGTTGGAACACAATTTAGGAACAATCGCTCACAGTGGATCCCTGGAATTCAAGAAGAAGCTGGAAGAAGCAAAAGAAGTGGACATCATTGGACAGTTTGGTGTTGGATTCTATTCTGCTTTCATGGTTGCGAAAATGATCACCGTCAATTCAAAATCAGCACATGAAACACAGGCTTACCGCTGGGAATCAACAGGTGAAGATGGCTATACAATCTCATTGAGTGACAAGTTCACAACAGGCACAGAAATCATTCTGACATTAAAAGACAACACAGATACTGAAAATTATGACGAATATCTGGAAACTTACACACTGAAGCAGCTGATTAAAAAATATTCTGACTATGTTCGTTATCCAATCGGCATGCTGGTAGAAACAAGTCATAAAAAAGAAGACTCGGATGAATATGAAACAGTACTGGAACATCAGATTGTCAATTCCATGATTCCTTTGTGGAAAAGAAACAAGAAAGATGTAACAGAAGATGAGTACAAGGATTTCTATCGCAATAAATTCTTCAGTTTTGATGAACCTGCAAAAACGATTCATTATTCACTTGAAGGAAATGTCAGCTACAACGCCCTGCTGTATGTACCATCAAAAGCACCATACAACTTCTATTCATCGGAATATGAACCTGGTTTGCAGCTGTATTGCAAAGGCGTGTTCATTATGGACAAAGCTAAAGATCTGCTGCCAAACTATTTCCGTTTTGTGAAAGGGCTGATTGACTCCAACGATTTGAACCTGAATATCTCTCGCGAAATTCTGCAGCAGGACCGTCAGATGAAAACCATGGCCAAAAGCATTGAAAAGAAAATCAAAGGTGCTCTGGAAGATCTGCTTAAAAATGATCGTGAAAAGTATGAAGAATTCTACAAGAGCTTTGGTCTGCAGCTGAAGTATGGCGTCTATGAAGATTTTGGTGCACACAAAGAAACTCTGCAGAATCTGATTCTGTTTAAATCAACACATGAAGACAAATATGTTACACTTCATGAATATGTTGAACGCATGAAGGAAGGTCAGGATCTGATTTACTATGCATGCGGTCAGTCCATTGAACAGATTAATCTGCTTCCTCAGATGGAACGTCTGAAAGACAAAGGTTATGAAGTGCTTTACTTTACAGATGAAGTGGATGAGTTCTCAACATTCTCTCTGCAGGAATTTGAAGGCAAGAAATTCAAATCCATTGCTCAGGGTGATCTGAATCTGGATAGTGAAGAAGAAAAACAGGAAATCGAAAAGAAAAAAGAAGAAAACAAAGATCTGCTTTCTTCCATGAAAGATGCATTAAGTGGTGCAGTAGCTGACGTACGCATCTCAAGCCGTTTAAAGACACATCCTGTATGTCTTGTATCAGATGAAGGTATTTCCCTTGAAATGGAAAAAGTACTGGCACAAAACCCTGAGGCTAACGGTATCAAGGCATCACGCATTCTGGAAATCAATCCAAATCATCCAATCTTCGCAACACTGCAGAATCTCAAAAACAATCAGTCGACACTTAATCTGTATACAAACATCCTGTATAATCAGGCTTTGCTGATTGAAGGATTAAGCATTGATAATCCTGTTGAATATGCCAACCAGATCTGTGATCTGATGTCAAAAATGAACTAAGGACGGTTAAACCGTCCTTTTACTTTGTCATTGTTTTAAAGCTTGGAAAATGAATCCCTTCGATTTCAAGAGGCAGACCACTTGGCTGAAACAAAGCAACAAACATCATCAGCATCAATGGACTGATCATCTGAAGCAAAAAGCCACAGAAAACAAGACCACAAAGAATCATATTGACCATACTCAGGTTCTCAAAAAATGCAGCAGAACTTTTCTGAATACGCATAGAACATGCAGCACAGTCAGTGCACAGAACCAGAATACTGATTCCCTGAATAAAACTTAATGGATAATTCATCGCAAGAGAAATCATCAAAATCAGCACAAAACGCACAACTGCCTGTCTCATCATCTTTTCCATATCCATTTTGCCATAGAACACCATTAAACCACACAGAACAACACCAAAATAAATTGCAGGCGCAAACATCTGATGCATCATATAATTGATCACCAACGCTAATCCCAATCCAACAAATCCTCTTTCTTTTTTCATTTCATCCACCTCACTGACTGATTCTATTTTATTCAATCCACAAGATTTCATTGTCCTTTAAATCGTGCAGTGATAAAATAAAAACATGAAAAAAGAAAACTCTAAAAACCGTATATTTGCCCTGTTGCAGCTATTGATGGAACAAAGTGATTTGAACCATCCTTTAAGCATGCCCACCATCATTTCTGAACTGGAAGCAAAAGGATATCCATGTGAAAGAAAAGCTATCTATGATGACTTCAAATGTCTTTCCAAGGCAGGAGTAGAAGTTGATTTTGTCAGAACACCCTCCATGGGATATGTCCTTTCAGACCGCATTTTTGACGCCGTTGAATTGAAAATCATGCTGGATGCCATCAGTGCCTCAAGCTTTCTTACCCCCAAGAAAACAAAACAATTAAAAGAGAAACTTTTAAGATTTTCTACCTGCTATGAAAAAGAAACGCTCAGCATTGATATTGACTACCCTAAAAGTTCCAATGAACAGATTCTTTATACCATCGATACACTTCTAACTGCCATTTCATCCAAAAAGAAAATTCAGTTCACTTACTTTGATATGGGATTAGATAAAAAGCGTCACTACCGCAGAAACAAAACCATCTATCAAGGTGACCCTTATGCCCTGCTTTGGGAAAACAAAGCCTATTATCTGCTGTTTAAAATGGACTCTCATGATGAAATCAGTCAGTACCGTGTTGATAAAATGGACCATGTCCTCATCACAGATATCATCTATGAATCAAAACCCTTTGATTTAAAACAATACCGCACACAACGCATCAACATGTACTCAGGCGAAAAAGTAAATGTCACACTGGAATTTGATCACAATGATCGACTAGTTTCTCTGTTGTATGACCAGTTTGGTGATGATTTCATGATTTTAAGTCAGACAGATGATATATTCACTGTCAATCTGGATACATCCATCTCACCAACCTTAATGGGCTGGCTTGCAACACTCAACACACAAGTCAGAATCATCAAACCCCAAAACCTGATCAATGAGTATCAGAACTATCTGAAACGCATTTTATCACAATATGGAGAAGACCATGAAACAGATCAATGAACTGCAGAACATCATCAATCACGCTAAACACATCGTTTTCTTTACAGGTGCCGGTGTTTCAACGGACAGCGGTATACCTGATTTCAGAAGCACCGATGGACTCTACAACATGAAATATGATTTCCCGCCGGAGACGATTATTTCACATTCATTTTTCATGGATAACCCTGAAGAATTCTATCGTTTCTACCGTGATAAAATGATTTATCCTGAAGCCAAACCATCAATCACCCATCACTTTATCGCAAAGTGCGAAGCCAAAGGCATCAGTTCAGGTGTCATCACTCAAAACATTGATGGCCTGCACACATCCGCAGGATCTGAGAATGTGATTGAACTTCATGGGAGCGTATTAAGAAACACCTGCATGAAATGCGGAAAGAAGCATTCTCTTGCATCCATCACGACTCAAGAAAAACTTCCATTATGTTCATGCGGAGGTCTGATCAAACCGGATGTTGTACTGTATGAAGAAGCATTAAACGACAGAGACTTATATCGTGCTGTTGATATGATATCGAATGCTGACATCATGATTATCATGGGTACTTCCCTGAATGTCTATCCTGCTGCAGGACTGGTCCGTTATTTCAGAGGTTCACACCTTGTCATCATCAACAAGACCACAACACCTTATGATCAGAATGCAGATTTATGCATCAATGCATCATTAAAAGAGGTCTTATCGAAAATTCAGATATAAACAAAAAAACGAATCACCACAAATTGTGATCCGTTTTTGTTTATTTTCTCGCCTTGGAATAGGTCACTCCATTTTTCATTTCTATGCCTCGAGCTTCCATCAGTTCAGATACTGTAACCAGCTGATATCCTGCTTCAATCAACGCAGGCACTACTGTTCTTAAGGATTCGACAGAGCTTTCATGCAGATCATGCAGAAGAATGATATCTCCATCTTTGACATTGTTCATGATGGCATCATGTGTTGCACCTGCATCCAATGTATCCCAGTCTCTGGTATCCAGTGACCACATCACCAATGGATATGGAGATGTCTGTTTTACGTTCTGATCCACTGAACCATACGGCGGTCTTAACAGTCTGATTGCAGCTTCTCCAGAAGTTATTTCACTTAAAATCTCCTGATTTCTTGCATACTGATATGACAAATTTGTTCCCTTTTTCGTCAGATATGGATGGTTGTAAGTATGTGATCCAACTTCATGTCCTCCATTGAGCACCTCCAGCACCACATCTGGATTTCTTTCCATACGGAATCCCAGCATAAAGAATGTCCCTTTGGCATCATACATATCAAGCAATTCAAGTGCCAGAAGCGTATTCTGACGGACTGGCCCATCATCAAATGTCAAAGCCACCATTGGACGTTCAGAATCCACATAATGACGCACAGGATGTACAACAGAATCATCTGCCTGATACATGACTTCATCTTCCTTGAAATAAGAAGCCAGCTGTTCCATTTCAATTTCAACATCAATGAATACTTCCTGATCATTCAAATAAAGTGCAAGTGAAAACAATCCACCTTCTTCATCCATAAACACATCAAAATCACGAAGCTGAGATGCAGTTGTCATTTCATAAAATTCACTGCTGTAGGCAAAATCACCTAACATCCCAGACTCTTTTACCTGATAGCGTACTTCCGAAGAAAAAAAATCATAGAAAGAATCCTGAAAAAGATCATTTCCCTCAACTTTTTCATGAGTTTCCAGATTACAGATGGCACTGTAAGTTTTAATCAGATTGGTCTGTTCATCTACTGCATCAAAACGAAGAAACAGATATCCACCTATCTCAGATTTATTAAAATCCACTTTCAGATTTTCAGATTGCACTGACGTTTCAATCAAATCATTTTTAATAAACTGTGCCATATTCTTAGAAAATTCAGCTTCAATATCTTTAGGATAAAACACAACTGCTTTTGCATCATTCACTTCAAATCGAAGTGCCTTCACATCCTCATTGCGTGAATTTCTCAACACTTCAGGGATTAACTGATTTTTTATCACTGGAACTAAAGCCAGTCCTGTCAGCATCAACAGCACCAGCAGAATCCATTTTCCTTTTTTCATTTCATCACCTTTTTTTCGGACTTTCATTTTATCATAGTTTGCCTCTATTTTTGTGAGAATATGACGAAACACAGAAATTTTTTGTATGAACTTATCATGCAAGTTCACGCTAATTCTACAGGAGGTGGATTATGGATTTTTATTCGCTGATTCTTAGAACACTGGCTTCTATCCTTGCACTTCAAGTATTAACCAAGTGGATAGGATCCAAGACCATCTCACAATGTTCCTATTATGACTATATCGTCGGAATTACCATTGGCGATGTAGCAGCATCATTCGCTTTAGAACAGAACACACATTGGATCTATCCTGCAGCTGTTATGTTTCTTTACGCCCTCAGCAATGTGTTTGAATCATGGCTGACATCCAAATCCATCAAAGCCAGAAAAATTCTGACAGGTGTTCCTTATATTCTGATTTATCACGGCAAGATCATTGAAGACAATCTTAAAAAGATCCATTTTGACATCAACGATCTCTCAACACAATGTCGTATTCAAGGCTATTTTAATTTAAACGATATTGATTATGCCGTGATGGAAACAACAGGACAGCTTTCCATCCTCCCTAAAAAACAGGCAGAACCTGTAAAAATAGAAGATACTGAAATAGAATACACAGAAAATACATTGCATGCCCATGTCATCATCGATGGCAACATCATGGAAAAAAACCTGCATTCAATAGGATTTGATGTGAACTGGCTTTATCGAAGACTCAAAGAAATTCATGCAGAAAAACCGGAAAATATTCTTCTGGCAGTTGCTTCAAGTGACAATGATCTGATTGTCTTCAATAAGAACGAAACACTCAGACATAACGATTATTTCATATAAAAAAGACCTTTCGGTCTTTTATGCAATGTTCAACTCTTTCATCCAGACAGGCAGTTCTTTTTCCCATGCCCTTTCTGAATGATCATCATTTTTAAAACAATGCGGAATCACATCAACCCCTGGTTTTTTCATCAATGCACGCAGAATCTGCAGATTCTGATCTGTTGCCATTGCCATGATATGCGGCTTGTATTCCAATCCACCCCAGCTGATGTAAATCTCTGTGTTTTCATGAATAGTACACCCAAGATCATTGCGCAGTGATTTATAAACAGGATAAATATGCGGCGATACTGCCACAGCTTTTGAATACACATCAGAGTGCATCATTGCAGCATACAATGCCATTAAACCACCCATGGAACTTCCACCAATGTAAGTGTGTCTGCGATCAGTCAATGTTGGATATTTTTCATCCACCCACTTCTTCAAATCTGTACTCATCCATTGAAGCAAAGCTTTCCCTTTTTCTGGTACATTTCCCCACTCATCCTCATAGAAACTGTACGGAGTGAATTCACTGAGTCTTTCATTGCCTGTGTGGTTGCATTCAAGTCCCACCACAATCACTCGACCATTGTGTTCATCCAGATATTTTTTCATACCCCAGCTTTTGCCATAAGTTGCCTCGTCGTCAAAAAACAGGTTATGACCATCAAACATATATATCACAGGAAAACGTTCATACTCTTCCTTTTTGTCAGGCATATAAATATGAAGAGTGCGTTCACACTGATATGGTGCAATCATGACTTTTTCTTTAAGTATCATAAACATCCTCCAAATAAATATTTCCTATTATATTTCAAATAAAATCTATTTTCAACATTCTGTTTCATTTTCATTTCATGTACATGATATAATCAAACCATGAACTATTACATTGCAGACACTCATTTTGGACATCACAACATCATCAATATGACAAATCGCCCTTTTCAGTGTGTTCAGGATATGGAAGATGCACTGATTCAAAACTGGAACAGAAAAGTCAAAGAGAATGATAATATTTATATCATTGGTGATCTTTTTTATCAACATGACCACATCGATACCATCTTATCCAAACTCAAAGGAAAAAAGCATCTGATTACAGGAAATCACGAATCAAAGTGGCTGACAGATCAATATAAAACTTATTTTCAATCCATTCAGTCTTCATTGGAGATTGTAGATCAGAACCACACTGTCTTCATGTGTCATTATCCAATGGTGTCCTACCCTAAACAAAGCCGTGCTTACATGATTCATGGACATATTCACAATGATACTTTGTTTGATTACTGGTGTGTGCTGCTGAAACGAGCACGTATCTTAAATGCAGGAGTTGATATCAATCATTTTGAACCTGTCACTCTGAATGAACTCATCACAAACAATACAATCTACAAATCACAGATAAAAGAAAGTTACCCGATGCAACTGCTGAGTGTACGCTTTCATTTGAATGAATTGAATGAATACAACCTTACAAAAGAAGATGTTCATCAGACACTTACAGAAAAACTGAATCAGTACAACATAACATTCTATCGTGAAGGTCTGTATCATTGTGATGAAACTCATCTAAAACTGATTCAAACTCTGCAGCTGCAGATTTTAAAAGACGACACTGCATCAAAATTAATCAAGAACTTTGATGTTGTCTCTATTGATTCTCAGGGCAATTACAGTTATCTCAATTATCTTTATCAAGAACATATTTACATCAAATAAAAGAGTCATTTTTGAAGTGCACCCTTAAAGTTGGTCCAACTTTAAGGGTGCACTACATTTTGGACTCTTTTTATCGATTTATGATTTTCACCTGAAAGCCTGCAAGAACATCCAGTACTTTTTCATGAAGTTCTTTGTCAAATGAATCTGTGCATGATGCATCCACAACAATTGTTGCCTCAGGGTATTTGGCTTGAAGCACAGCTGCATTCGATACAACACAGATGTTGGAAACAAGTCCGACAAGTTCAATTTCATCCAAAAATTCAGGAAGCACTGCAGCTGTTGCAGGATCAGTGACATCCATACCAAAGACCAGTTTATCAATAGCCTTTGCGTTGACTTCATTTAAAGCTTCAGCTGTTTGACCATACACCTGCCAGCCATAAGTCCCCTTTATACAGTGAACTACCGGAAGATTTTTTCCTTCTCTTGTCTCCAAATAGTTTTCAAAGTGAGTATCACGTGTAAACCAGACACAGTCTTCCCCGTATTCTCTGATTTTTGAGGCAATCTTTTCATCCAGAAGTTCAGCTCCCGCAAATCCAAGTGCGCCATCCACAAAATCATTCTGATAATCAATCACAAACAAGCCACGTTTCATTTCATTTCCCTCACTTTTCTGATCATTTCCAAAGCCTGAACATCACTCAGACCCTCTTCTTTAGAGTGTTCCATCAGAACTTTGACAAGTTCTGTTTCACTCATGGTCGGATACTGTCGAATCAACTGATTCAAACGTCCATTTGGATCATGCAGATCCAGATACAAATGAATCGCATGATTCATGATTTCATCATCACACTCAACTGATTTTCTTTCCACCAATACTTTCTGATACAAATCAGACATCGTTTCCCACGTTGTCTCTAATGGCTTCTGATGAAGAATTTTGTCCCAAGAGTCATTCTCATCAAAGAGCACGATCTTGACAGCACCTTGATAATTGCACTGTCTTAACACCTGATAAATCGTCAGCAGATTCATCTGGCAGAAGGCATCAACCCCAAACCACAAGATAAGTTCATCGATTTGATTCAACTGATTGATCATATCCAGAAAAGGCTTCATATTGCTCATGTAATCTTCTTTCGAGATATGATGAACCTTTGCACGATGACAAATAAACTCTTCATCAAATGGACATTCTGTCACTGAACCATTCATCATCGCTTCATTAAATGGGATACTTTGAATCTCTGTTTCCCTCATCAGCCAGGCATTGAAATAAGCCCCGTTGGTGACATGTGCAATCATAACAACACTCCCTTGAACTCATTATACTGTTTTTGTCAAATCTTGTGTATAATAGAATTATCGAAAGGATGGGCTCCTATGAAAACCTACACAAAATGCTGCCTTGCGATTGCAGGTATCTTTGCCACAGCAATGGCCTCTTTGATCACAACAGATCGAATTAAAGAATATAAAGAAAAGAAAAAATTCACACCTTATGGATTCCCTGTAGAAACGGAATATGGAAACATGAGAGCTGTCAATGCAGGCGAAAAAGGGCCTCAGATTGTTCTGTTAAATGGTTATGGTTCTCCATCGCCTTATCTTGAATTTAAACCATTAATGAAAAGTCTAAGCCGTTTTGCCAGAGTCACTGTCCTTGAACCTTTAGGGTATGGCTGCGCTGATGATACAAAACGCCCTCGTACAATTGAAAACATCGTTGAAGAACTTCACGCAGCATTGAACGCTCTGAACTTAAAGAAAGTCTGGCTGATGCCCCATTCCATCTCAGGAATCTACTCACTGGCTTTTACCAACAAGTATCCTGAAAGAGTAGAAGGAATTCTGGCAATTGATCCCAGCCACCCTCAGCAAATTGACTACTTCGACACAACTGCTCAAAATAAGCTTTCTTTCTTCCTGAAAAACATGGGACTGCTTCGTTTGACAAAAGGTCCAGTTCATAAAGAAGATCATTATGGGGCAGATTATAATGCAGAAGAACTGAAAATGATGCACACAATGTATCTGTGGCATCAACATGACTTCACTCAGAATAATGAAGCCAAGCACATCAGATCAAATATGAACACATGCAGAAACATGGGCTATCCTGAACAATTGCCTGTCTTGATGATGCTTGCATCAGAGAATGTCAAAAACTTTGATGACTGGTGGCTGCAGATTCATGATGAACAGCTCAGCACAACAAAGCATGGAAAAATGACCATCCTCAAAGGAAATCATTTCCTGCATTTGACACAAAGCGCACAGATTGCAGAATGTTCAAGAAAATTCATTCGTGACACATTGCTTAGAAAACTCGAAGAAGCTGAAAACCTGATAAAAAAATAAACAGACGGAAATTCCGTCTGTTTTCATTTGCAGTTTTTCTTATTTTTAGCGCATGTTGCCGCCATTGGACAGCCCAGGCATTTTGTTCCTTTTTTCTGTTCTTTCACAAGATAAGAAACCGCCAGAACAACCAAGACTAAGACAATCATCAAGACAATGATATCGATCATAAGCAGCCCCTTTCATTCACCTAAGTATACACAACTTTATTTCTGTGTGCAACAAAGGTAATCTTATAATAAAAGTCTGGAAAATCCAGACTTACGCTTTTAACGATTTATTAAAGAAGATAAAACCAATCACAAACATGACTGCGATAATCGCAATCGCTCCATTGGCATTACCCAGCATCTGAGCTGTGAAGCTGACCAGTGCAGTTCCCATGAATGAAGCCCCCTTGCCACAGATATCATAGATACCAAAGTATTCCCCTGAATTATCTGCAGGAATAATCTGCGCAAAGTAAGAACGTGAAAGAGCTTGAATACCACCCTGGAAAAGACCAACACAGACTGCCAGCAGCCAGAATTCCCACTGTTTATCCAGCTGCACTGCAAAAAGTGCAATTGCTGTATAGGCAACAATACTGATTTTGATCAGCTTTGAAGCCTCAACGCTCTTTGACAGCTTGGCAATCGTCAAAGCACTTGGGAAAGCCACAATCTGTGTTACCAGTAGAGCCAGAAGCAGCCCTGTTGTATCAAGCCCCAATGCACTTCCATAAGCCGTTGCCATATCAATGATTGTATACACACCATCAATATAGAAGAAGAACGCAATCAGAAACAGAAAAATCTTTTTCTGAGACATGATTTTCTTGAATGTTCCACCCAATGTCTTAAATGTAGTTGCTACAACATTTTTAGGACGCTCAGTTGCATAATGAATCTGTTTATAATTTTTTAGCAGAGGCAAAGTGCATCCAATCCACCACAATGCATTGATCATAAAGGCAAGCAACATTGCAGTGCTCATAGAAATGCCAAAGCTTTC
>JAZRUQ010000010.1:0-2942 GCA_045652605.1 Erysipelotrichaceae bacterium | reverse complement strand
GCTACGATCCGACTTGTATATGCCAATAACTTCTTCTTTTGAGTGATTATAGATTACCATAAGCCCTACATGGTTTCAAGTGGGGTCATTTTCATGAATTCTAGAGAACTTTCCTATTAAATAAAAAAGCCATCAAACGATGACTTTCTTCTCTTATGTTTTATGCTTTCACAATACCGCGTTCAATCAGCTCATGAATCAAGTGTTCAGCCACAATCTGATGACCTTCACGATGAGGATGCAAAGGCTCTGCAGGAATCCACCCTTCAGTCAAAATCAGATGAGCAGTCTTGTCATATTTCTTTTCAAACAGTTCTTTTATCTGAATCATCCCCTCTTTAAACACACCACAGAAAGGCTGCAAAAGAATCAATTCAGAATGAGGATGTATGTTCATAATCACATCCAGAAGCTCCATATAACACTTTACAAAGTTCTCTTCTGTATCAAACTGATCATTTGCCCCATGATTAATCAGAATATAATCAGGTTCATTGTATTCAATCTTTTCCTTATGGAAACAATATGGATAAGACTCACAAGCTCTAGGTACAGAACCTTGACCTGAACGAGTCACACCCACTGCACCATACCCCATATAAAGAGGTTCCAGATCCAGTGCTTCTGCAGTCAGCCAGCTGTACCCTGCCATCACATCATCCTGATATGGACGTCCATGATATTTGGTGCCATTGGAATACTCTTCATCAATAAAGACACCCTCAGTAATGGAATCCCCAACAAACTCAATGGTTTTCTGATGAAACTCTGGAAGTACACCTGGTTTACAATCAACACCCACAAGCTCAGCACAGCCGCACAACGGCAGATACCAGCGATGCGCTTTCTCAATTGCACTCTTATAAATCACCTTTACAATATGATTGCCTTCTGAACGTGCCTGAATTCGTAAATGCTTCTCAATCGGAACTTCAACCCATGCTCCATCATCCACGCTGATCCATAAATGCGGATATGGCGCAATCAGCCACATGGTCTCAAAATGAAGTATTGCACTTTTCCCTTCAAAAGCCAGATAAAAATGAGAACCTGGTGCTGTAGTCACTGCCTTTTCTTCTGTTACTTTCCATCTGCCCACAAAACGCAGACTCTTATCATTGCATCGAATCATTCTATCCCTACTTTCATATTCTTATTTTATCATTAGATGTTTTTTACCACAATCACTCACAAAGCTCTTGTTTTATCATAAATTATGATAAAATGTAGATACTGCAAGGAGGACATTATGAATTCACCATATCAGACGATTCTTAGTTTATTTGACAAATGCCTCAACTCTGAACTTGACCTTATGTCATTCTGTGAAGATTTTACACTCTTCATCTCTCATACCGATGATGAAACATTAAAACAGACATGTGAAGAATTGTTCAACATTACTTCAGATTATATGCTTAAACAGGCTTCTAAACCTTTTACACCTGAAACAATAATGAATGCATCCAGTCTTTTTGATACAATCCGTAAAACATATGATCAGTTAACTAAAAACTAAACAAAAGGAAGAGAAATCTTCCTTTTTATTGTGGGTCTGTCCATACACTGTCAATCCAGCTTCATACATTAAAGTGAAGCAGATAAGGAGGGATAACATGCTTCAAAAAAACAAATGCTGCTGTGAAGACAACTCTTTTGAAAAAAGTGAACGCATTTTCAAAGACAAGATGAACGCGTGGACATGTGGCTGTGATGAAGACAATGAGCATCACATTGACCCTACCCCAGAACACCCATGCAGTGATATGACACTGGCAATGGCCTATGTCAAAAAACAGAACTTAAACATGCGTACACTGAAAAACTGTGAAGATGCCCTTATAGCAGGGACACTGTTTGATGAACTGGACATGCCATTTACAGGAGGAAGCCGCAATGACTGACAATGCACTTTTAACTCATCAGCAGAATGACTTCTGCATCCAGGAACTGACACTTTATCTGGATACACACCCTCAGGATAAAACAGCTCTACGTCTTTTAAAACGACATCTGGACAAACGTGAAGAACTGAAACTCAACGTTGAAGATGAAATGGGACCACTCACAAATCTGGATAACACAACGAAAGACTATCAATGGTACAAAGGCCCTTGGCCTTGGGAAAACGAGGTGAATCATCATGTGGATTTATGAGAAAAAACTGCAGTTCCCTGTCAACATCACAAAACGTGACCCAGCAATGGCTAAAATCATCATCTCACAGTTAGGTGGACCAGATGGTGAACTGGGTGCTTCCAATCGTTATCTTTCACAACGCTACGCCATGCCATACGATGAAGTAAAAGCTTTGTTGACTGACATTGGCACAGAGGAAATGGCACATGCAGAAATCATCTGCGCCATGCTGTATCAGTTAACACATGGAGCAAGTGCAGAAGAACTCAAACGAGCTGGTATGGATGCCTATTACACTGACCATACAACTGGTATATGGCCACAAAGTGCAGGAGGGCTTCCATTTGATGCACTGACATTCCAATCCAAAGGCGACCCTATTACAGATCTTGTAGAAGATATGGCAGCAGAACAGAAAGCACGCACAACCTATGAAAACTTGATGAGACTGGCAAAAGACCCTGAAGTCTACAAAGTCCTCAAATTCTTAAGAGAAAGAGAAATCGTACACTTCCAACGATTTGGTGAAGCTCTTGAATTTGTCAGAGCAGATCTCAACAAGAAAAACTACTACGCCTATAACCCTGCATTTGACAAGAAGTAATAACGAGCCACAATGTGGCTCGTTATTATTGTATATGTCATAAACATCGGCACCCTTTCAAATATATTGTTCTCATTTCAGAACAAAAACATCAATGTCATTGACTGGTTGCTTTCTTAGCACCATGATTTTGCTTAATGAAACAATTTATGATATATAGAAATTGAAGACATAAAGCTTTATTTCAGGAGGATAATCA
>JAZRUQ010000009.1:0-4742 GCA_045652605.1 Erysipelotrichaceae bacterium | reverse complement strand
GAAATGTTTGTCGGTACAGTTCACGAGGGCATCATCAGTGGCATTACAAAATTCGGCTGTTTTGTCCAGCTGGCTAACACAGTAGAAGGTCTTGTGCACGTCAGCAACATGGAGGATGACCGTTATTTCTTTGATCCTGATTCCTATAGTTTAATCGGAAATACAACAGGCAATGTCTATAAGCTGGGAGATAAAGTCAAGATCAAAGTCTTAAGTGCGGATAAGGAAAAACGTGAAATTGATTTTGTGTTCTGCAAGAAACGTGAGAAATCACCAAAAAAACAGCGACTTGAAAAGGAGAAGGCGGCATGGAAAAAGAAAAGACGATCTCATTAAATCGAAAAGCGTCACATGATTATTTTCTGGAAGACCGCTATGAAGCAGGTCTGGTTTTAACAGGAACTGAAATCAAGTCGATTCGTCAGGGGAAGGTGCAGTTTAAAGATGCTTATATCAGTTTCATTAATCATGAAGCTTATATTAAGGAAATGCATATTTCTGCCTATGATCATGGCAATCGTTTCAATCATGACGAAACCAGAGAGCGCAAACTGCTTCTGCATAAGATTCAGATCATGAAACTGGAAAACAAAGTAAAGCTGAAGGGCTACACAATTGTACCGGTGCGACTGTATCTGAGCAAAGGACGCGCAAAACTTGAAATCGCACTGGCGAAAGGGAAGGATAACGCAGATAAGCGTGAAGCTTCAAAGAAAAGAGATGCTCAAAGAGAAATTGAAAAGGCAATGAAGAACAATTATTAGACTTCATTGTCTTTTTTCTTTGATATAATAAAGAAAAAAGAGGAAAAACGTTATGAGTGAAAATATTGTAAGATGTCCTATGTGTCCAAATCATTGTGATGTGAGAATGTTAAGATGCATTCGCGGCAGACAATGGCAGATGAGACAAAGAGCCCGCATGGCTAATCAGAATGTCTTGCAGCCTGCAGTAAAACCAGAAAAAACAGAGGATCAGAAAACAAAATAATCGCTTATTGGTAGAATTCTACTTAAAATAGACTGTTTTCTACTTGAGTTGCGTTGTTCAGAAGTTCAAATCCTGATAATTTAAGGATGTGTCGACAGGGGGGAAGTTATGAAGAAAATCATTATTTCCATTGTTGCAGTTCTAGGCCTGTTTTATGCAGGGCTATCTGCAATTGTGCTTTCTCCTGTTGAGGATAAGAAAGAGGCAACCGTGACTGCTATGCAGGATCATCAATATACTTATGTCATTTATGATGATGCAAAAGTCTATCTGAACAATGTTTCAAAAGATGAACGACTGGATGAACAATCCAGAAAAAGAATCATTGAGCGTACTTCAGCAAACACGGATTCAAATTATCTGTTTGGCATCATGTATGCAGATTCAGTTGCTGTGTCGGATGACTATAAGCCTTATCCTTACTTTTATGTCATGTTTGAAAAGATGGGTATTGCGACCTATGAAATTGTTTCCGTTGAAGGAGCTGCACTGAGATTAGATTTTTATCAGAACACAAAGCTTTTTGCGGGAAAACTGATCTATCATGCTGAAAGAAAAAAACTTAGCTGGCGATTGGAAGGCGGTTTCTTTGATGAGGGCATCATGCATGTTCATCAGCAGAAATGGCAGCTGAACCAGGGAGAACTGATCTATCAGATAGAAGGAAATAATGAAGTAAACGACAAAGTCACATTCAGTGGCTCATGTCCTTTGTATCCATAATGGAAAGGTGGTGCTGAAATGGAAAAAACGTTTGGAGAACTGCTTCAGATGCTCAGAAAAGAAAAAGGCTGGACTCAGCAGCAGCTGGCAGATCTTTTGAATGTCACCAACAAGACGGTCTCAAAATGGGAGAGAAATGAAGCTTATCCAGAAACATCAACACTGCTGGAAATTTCAAAGCTGTTTCAGATTACGGTTGATGATTTATTGAATGGCCGATATCAGGAAGAAAACAAAGACCCGGATCAGAGCGCTTTTGCCCGATTGAATATGATGCATCAATGGCAGACAGTCAAAGCTGGACTGCTTTCAAAGATTGTTTTGCTTCTTGGAATGACAGGCTTCTATGGACTGTACTTTTATACTCATAAATTTGTGCCTTCTTTTTTTCTTCTTGCTTGTTTTGCGGTCATCTCATTTGGCTTTCTTCTGTTTAAATATGAGAAAATCAAGCTGATGGGCGAAAAGAAATCTTCCAATGAAGAATGGGCTCAATGGATTGGGTGCATTCTGGCAGTATGCATTTTGCTGATACCATGCATCAATTATCCAATGAAAATGAGTTCAATTGATCTCTTTGCAGAAGCAATGAGTGGAAATCTTTATCCTGGATCAATCAGTGCCAATGGCGATTATGTCGTGTATCTTCATGTAACCTTCATGAATTATCTAGGGTGGCTTGCCTATCTTTTTCCTGTGGCAGTGTGCGCTTATTATGGTCCTTCTTATTTTATTGCGAAAAGAAAAGCGAAGCAGTTTAAGATTGCTTTGTGTGCTGCCGGATTGGTTTTGATTATGGTAGTCAGTACGCTTTTTGCCTCAAAGTATCTAGGACCGAAAACCGTAATGAGTGAAAAAGCATATCAGGAATTTAAAAGCACTTATGTGACCATTGCAAAAGGATTTGATGTTCTTCCTGGTAACCTGAGTATGATTGATTCTGATCGTGTTAATCCGAAACTGGAAGGAAAAGCCCGCTATGAAAAGTACATGGATGTATCAGGGTTCAATGATGCTCAATGTATTGTGTATTATCAGCTTTCAGATGCGAAACGAGATTCTCTTGGCAAGTTTGTACAGATTTTCTCTTATCTCATCACAATAGGTGGTCTGATTGTCTGCGTGAAAAAAGAAAGAGAATAGATATTCATATAAAATCTATAGTATTAAAAATGCCGGAACTTATTCCGGCATTATGTTTTGAATGATGAATTTCATGATTTCTGAAATTAACGAATATCCATAATAATGAGTTAATTTCTGTGATGCAATGATTGCATCTTTTTTCTTTAAGAGAATCATCCAAGCCTGATTTGAGTATTCTGTGCTGATTTTGTAGTCTGCAGTATCGCTGTAATGATGCAATGTTTCCGTCAGAGAAGCAAGCAGCAGATGACTTCGTATGATCCAATGGGTAATCTTCCACAGATTTGTAGTTGTATCTTCGTCGTGGATTGATTTGAAATTCGGACAGACTGCAGTTTCCAGTTGTACTGAGAATGCAGCAATGTCCTTTTTTTCTGCTTCAGACAAAGGTTCATTCATGATGGATGCTGTCTCTGAAATAGCTTTATCTGTATTGAAATCAAAAAGATGCAGGTGGTTGGAAATGCGTTGAGTGATGCGAGTGATAATATCCATAGAATCTCCAGTTTTATTTCTTATTTTCTTCATTTTAGTACAAAAAAGTACTGAAGACAACGTGCTATAAATGGATTTAGATATGGAAAAAAGGTGGAAGTATAATACAATAACAATACAATATTAAGTGTTTAGAGCATCATTATAAATACACTTAGTACACATAAGTACTAAAACAAAGGATTTAAAATTCTCTATGTTAAATTGTAGATATGATGAAAATGGTGAAGAAAACATATGCTCAAATCATTCGTGAACTCAGAGAAGATCACGATAAAACACAGAAAGAGATTGCCCAGGTTTTAGGCATTCAGCAGACTGTGTATTCTCGTTATGAATGCGGGAAGTCAGAACTTCCGATTCGTCATCTGATTCCGCTGGCACAGTATTATCATGTGTCTACGGATTATCTGCTTGGTTTAACTGATAAGAAATAACAAAGCCATTCTTTGTATCTGTGAAAGAATGGCTTTTATGTTAATTATAAGTAAAATTTTTCGATATGTATGAAGAATGTTTGTGTATTCAATGATTAAAAGTGTTATAATCATTTTAATCATGAAATCATTTATTTAAAGGATGGGGAAAGATTATGACAATTGTAAGTGCAATCGTTGAACTGCTTGGTGGTTTAGCGATGTTTCTTTATGGGATTGAGGTCATGGGGGATGGTCTCAAGAACAGTTCAGGTGAAACCCTGAAGAAAGTACTTGAAAAAGTAACTGGAAATGTAGTAATGGGCGTTTTGACAGGATGTCTGGTTACTGCAGTTATTCAAAGTTCCACAGCGACTATTGTATTAACAGTTGCGCTGATTGGAGCGGGTGTTCTGAACTTGAAACAGGCTGTGTCAATCGTAATGGGTGCCAACATCGGTACAACTGTTACAGCACAGATTATTCGTTTAGGTTTTGTTGAATCAGGAGGAGGAAACTGGCTGCTTTGGCTGTTTGATACAGATACTCTGGCACCAATTGCTCTGGTAGTTGGTATTATCCTGATTATGTTTGTGAAAAAGAAATCTGCGAAGCCAATTGGAGATATCTGTATTGGTTTTGGGATTTTGTTTGTTGGTTTAAATCTGATGACAAGCGGTGTTAAACCATTGATTGGAACAAGTGTATTTGAATCATTTTTGACTTATCTGAGCAATCCGATTCTTGGACTTCTGTTTGGACTTGTACTGACTGTTATCGTACAGAGTTCTTCAGCAACTGTTGGTATGCTGCAGACTGTTGCAGCTGCTACTGCAACAGCAGCGCTGAGTGATCCAAGTGCAGTTGTGGTTACGTTTGCAATGGCTTATCCTATTATTATGGGTATTAATATTGGTACATGTATTGTCACAGCGTTCTACTGCTTTGTTGGCGAGTCTCATAAGGACTCTA
>JAZRUQ010000008.1:0-5810 GCA_045652605.1 Erysipelotrichaceae bacterium | reverse complement strand
GAGCTTCCAGCATCTTGCCTACCGTTATCAGTGCAAGAATCATCGCTGCAGACTCGAAATAAAACTCATGCATCCACTGATGCATCATTTCAACATCACCTAAGCGCTGGCCCTCTGACAACATCATCAATGCCACAACACTGTAGATGAACGATGCCATCGACCCCAACGCCACCAAAGTATCCATATTTGGTGCTTTTTTCATTAGTCCTTTAAACCCATTAATAAAGAACTTCTGATTGATGACCATCACAATCACTGCAAGCACCATCTGCAGAATACCCTGTGCTACAACATTCTGTTCAAAAAAAGCAGGCACAGGCCATCCCCACATCATATGGCCCATTGAAAAATACATCAGAACGACTAAAAACCCTAAAGATGCGATTAATCTTCTTTTTAAAACCGGTGTTTCTCTGTCTACCAGTTCATCTTCTTTTTGTAGCTGAACCTTTGATGCATCCTTTAATGATGCTCCATAACCTGCCTGTTCCACTGCATGAATAATGGATTCAGATGACGCTGTTCCTTCAACACCCATTGATCCGGTCAATAGATTCACCGAACATGAAGTCACTCCATCCAATGCAGAGACTGCCTTCTCAACACGAGCCGAACAGGCAGCACAACTCATTCCTGTTACATTGTACTGTTCCATAAGAAACCTCCTATTTCATCAGTTTAGAAAGAAGTTTAGTCAATTCATCCACAACCTCTTCCTCGCCATTTTTAATATCGCGTATGACACAATGATGCAGATGATGACTCAGAAGTTCACGATTAAATGAATTCATTGCTGCAGCTACTGCTGAAGACTGCATTAAAATATCCGCACAATACGCATCCTTTTCAACCATGTTTTTGATACCGCGAATCTGTCCCTCAATGCGACTTAATCGATTCACCAGTTTCTTCACATCCTCTTCTGAACGTTGTGTTGTCTTGCAGCATTTTTCTTCCATGTTCATACCCCATTTCCTCTTTGATTATATACCCTGTGGGGGTATCTTTCAATTCATATGCATACAAAAAGACAGGTTACCCTGTCTTTGAGTTTTGTGTAATTACTCATCGGTAATAAAAAATAACACTATAAACAACTATTTCAGTAATGATAATCCTGCTTTTTGTATTGATTTAAGATTTTTCAATTCTATTATACAAGGCCCAATCCAATTTCAACAAGTAATGCCACAACAACCACCAATGCTGAAATAATAAAACCATGAATCATAGGCTGAATTCCTGATTTCTTTAGTTTATTAAATGATGTGTTTAGTCCGATTGCAGCCAGTGCACTCACCATTAAGAACTTGCTCACTTTCTTGGTGAACGCAACAAATCCTGTTGGAATCGCAAAAACACTGGCAATCAGTGACATTCCAACAAAGCCAAGAATGAACCACGGAAAGATTTTTGCAATACTGAAGTTCGCTTTCAAATCATTTGAACTCATACCATTTTTCTGCGCTTCTTTTTTCTTCAAATGGAGATGGATAAATGCAAAGATGACAACTGTAGGAATAATAGAAAGTGTGCGTGTCAATTTAACCATAGTTGCAAAATCACCAGCAGCTTCTGAAAAAGCATAGCCTGTCGCAACAACAGAAGATGTATCATTAACTGCTGTTCCTGCCCAGATTCCAAAAGCTTCTGCACTCATATTCATTGCTCTTCCCATGATTGGAAACAGCACAATCATTGCCATATCGAACAGAAAGGTTGCTGACATTGCATAAGCAACATCATTATCATCTGCTTCAATAGCAGAAGAAATTGCCGCAATAGCAGATCCACCACAAATTCCTGTTCCGGCTGAAATCAAATTGGAAAGTTTCCAGTTTAATCCCAACGCCTTACCAATGAAATACCCTCCACCAAAGCAAGTTGCCAATGTAAAGACCATAACAGTCAATGACATTTTACCAACATGAAGGATTGTATTGATATTCAAAGAAAGTCCAAGCAGAATAATGGCTAACTTTAGAATTTTCTTCGATGTTAATTTGATTCCAGGTGCAAAAACACTCATGTCACTCATATAATGATTGATAATCATCCCAATAAACATCGCAATCACAGCACTTCCAATCACATGAATCGGAAGCAGATTTTCAATCCACATTGCTGTAGATGCAATTAAAATTGACAACACAAGTCCTGGTAAATCTTTAGTAAATTTCATTCTGTCACCTGATGATTAAACGCGACGCAGACGATCAAGATACTTTTCTTCCAACGCTTCGTTGAATTCACGTCCACCATCCACATTCTGAGATTTGTACATTGGCGGAGTAATACCATGAGAAATCAGAATTTCTGCAACACGATAAGTTACTGCCTGCACAATCACTGATGTTGTGATCATCGACATACCGCAGATCTTTGAATCATATCCTTCTACTTCACATCCGCAATCCCCTTCAGGCACACAGTTATCCAATACGATATCCGCAACCTGATACAGATTCTTCCCACATGAATGTTTTGAAGTCAGCTTCTTTGATGCCTCCAGTGCTGTAATTGCAATAACAACTGCACCCTTCGCTTTTGCACCTAATGCAATCTCAATCGGAAGTGGGTTGCGTCCTGAGTTTGAAATAACAAACACTACATCATTTTCACGAACATCCACCTTTTTCATGAAGCTGGTTCCTACACCCTCAATACCTTCATATGCTCCACGAGCAGGTTCAATGATTTTTTTCGTAGGAATAAATCCACCTGCGCGATGAGCAACTTCCATTGCTCCTGCTTCAGAATGTCCTGAACCAAACGCCTGAAGAATTCCACCTGCTTCAATCGCTTTTGCACACGCCTGAGCTGCAGCTTCAATTGCAGCTTCCTGCGTATTCTTTACATCATCAATTAATCCTTTTACTACATCATATACTGGATTCATATTAAACTCCTTTTATCTTCTAATCTAAATCTAAACTAATTATATATTCTTCTATATATACAGGGAATGGGGCTACCGGAAAGAAAGGAAGTGGTAGCCCCTCGGGAGAAATCATTAATTAAAGCGTAATTTCTCTTATCTTAAAGACCATTGTAATATTCAACAGCCAACTGTACTGCTTCAATCAATGCATTTGAAGTTACAGTAGCACCTGATACAGTTTCAACTGAGCCAAGGTCAGCCTGTCCTTCAACCAGTGCATTCAGGAAATCAGCACCTTCTGTATACAGTGCAGCACCGATGCCATCAGTTTCCTGTGCATCACGAACTGCTACAGATACGATTTTACCTTCAGCATCGAATGTAACGTGAGTTTCTATTTCACCACCGAAGCCCTGCGTTACTACTTCAACCTTAGTGTTTCCATCAGTTGTTGAGTGGTTAGTTACACCTTCAAACAGTTCACCATGGATAGCCAGGTAAGTCATTCTCTGGAAGTCACCAACGAATGCAATTGTAGCACCTGAAATAGTGTCTCTTTCCAGAATTGGCTGGCTCTGCTGGTTAACAGTCTTGAACATTTCGTAAACATCTTCCAGAGTCATGTTGTTAGCCAGAATATGAGCAACAACTGCTTCCATCTGTTCACCATAGCTACGTCCGCCATTAAGCCCTGCAAAAGACACACGGTTAGAGCCTTCAGCATAAGCTCCATCAGCGAAAATACCATGAGGAGTTACCAAATCAGCAACCAAAGTGTCTTCAGCCAGCTCAACGCCTGCTTCTTTTGCCAAGAATGCAAAGCAATCCAATGAAGTCTGCATGTCCAGAACTTCATAAGAATAGCTTCCACGTACTGCACCAACAATCATCAGATCCTTGAAAGTTGATTCAGCAGTCGGATTTTCCAAAGTAGCCTGTACCATGTACTGTGAAAGTTCATCTGTATAGCTGTTAACAGACAATGTCAATGTATATCCATTTTCGCTTGCAGCATAAGAAGCGTCAGATACATTCATCTGATAACCCATCAGAGTTTTCTTTGAGTATTCTCCTTCAAGACCCTTGTTGCGAACAATATCCCATTCCAGTTCAGTGATAATACCATCAGTTGTCTTTCCCTTAAAAATGAATGTATCATTCTTTGGTTTTCCAGCAGATGTTGTTCCTTTCATTTCATATTCAGCGGCAAATTCTTCAACAACTGGAGCGTTATCTTCCTGCTTGTTTGAATCATCAGCTGCAGAGTTATTTGCGCAAGCACCTAAAGAAAGGACCATTGCAAATACAGCAAGTAATGTCAGTATTTTTTTCATTTTTGTTTCCTCCATTTCATTTCCGTGTAGAAGTTTCGTTCTACAACGGTTGCATTTTACCATTTACATATACCTATGTAAAATAGTAATATTTAATTGAATATATAGGTATTTCACTATGGAGGTTTGTATGGCTACCATTCGTCAATTAAAAGTATTTGTCATGACTGCTGAGCATAAAAAGATGAGTTTAGCTGCTAAACATCTTTTTATTTCACAACCTACAATCAGTCAAATCATCAGCGATTTAGAAAAAGAGTATGGTGTTTCTCTATTTGAGCGCCAAAGCAGAGAACTGAAAATCACTTCAGCTGGAAAACTTCTGCTGGAGAGTGCAAAAAAAATTGTGGCCATCAATGACGCTTTAACGCTCAATATGAAAAACTTCCACTCAATAAGACCCTTGCGAATCGGTGCAACCATGACTGTAGGTTCCAGCATTCTACCTCAACTGATTAATGACTTTCAAAAGATTCATCCTGACATCGAAACTTTTGTTAAAGTAACCAACACAGCACATATTGACTTGCTTCTTTCACGCAATGAACTTGATATTGCATTAGTAGAGGGCATTATCAACAAAACGGATATCATATCGAAACCATCTTTCCATGATCATCTGTGTTTTATTTGTTCACCTGAACATCCTTTATCAAACAAAGACGTCATTACACTTCAAGATTTACAGAACTGTAAATTTATTCTTCGTGAAAATGGAAGTGGAACCAGGGCAATCTTTGAAAGAATCATGAAAGACAATCAGATTGACTACCAGGTTCAGTGGGAGACCGCAAGTACTCCTGCAATCATTGAAGCAGTGATTCATAATTTCGGAATAGGCTTTGTCTCAACTAGAAGTATATCAAAAGTCCCAAGCGAAGAAATACACTGCTTTACGTTGCACGAACAGGATTTAAAAAGATTCTTCTACACTTGCACTCACATCAATCATCCAATCACTTCACAAATTTCAGATTGGATGAAATTTATCGAGTCACAACCCGAAGATTATAACTAAAAGAATATCATAATGATAAAACAAATCATTTATAGTACCGTTTTTGAACATTACCCCTTGACTGTCAAAAGTAAAAAACCTGCCCTTTATTTAAATGCTTTTTTACGATTTCAAATTCATTTAAAACAATATTAATTCTGTGAAATATACGGATACATCGTAAAAACTATTACCGTTTTAGTTAACAGCAACAAGACAAAAAAGACACTTTCGTGTCTTTTTTAATAAAGAAGCTTATTTTAAACCGTACTGGTTATAGTACTGTTCAAACACACCTGGATTTGTCACTTCATCCACAACAACTGTTGTTCCATCCATGACTTTATCAGCTAATGCCTTTACTGCAGCCAGTTCAGCTTCGCTCATATTTGCCAGATAGTATTCATTTTCTGCAATACCTACTGCATCATCCGCATATCCAAGAACTTCCTGTGTTCCAAAAGGTGCATTTCCTTCCAGCATCTGTGCAACTGCGTTTGTAATTGCAACGTCGCATTTCTTCAGACCTGAAGTCAGGATTGTTTCTGCCAATTCAGGCTGAGCGCTCATCGATACATACTGGTCAGAGTCAACA
>JAZRUQ010000007.1:0-1947 GCA_045652605.1 Erysipelotrichaceae bacterium | reverse complement strand
TTTGTATACTATTTTTATGATAGAATAAATAAGGTTATTTATACCTTTAAAGGAGAACATTATGACTGAATCCAATAAAATGATTATTAAAGATGCAAACGGACAGGAAAAAGAAATGGAAATCCTGTTCACGTTTGAAAGTGATGAACTGAATCGTGAATATGTTGTCTTCACTGATCCTGCAGATGAAAGTGGAGAAGTGTTCGCAATGCGTTATAACGAAAATTTTGAACTGGAACAGATTGAAGATGAATCTGAATGGAACATGATTGAAGAAGTCTTCGGCGCATTTGTAGAAGAACTGGATGAATACGATGAAGAAACAGACGGGCAGTAAGCATATTGGCTTGAAAATCCTGCTGGCCCTTGTATTGATTGGTTTAATTGGTGCAGGTGGTGCATTCATGTTTTATCAGTCACAGTTAAATCCTGTTGACAAACAGGGAGAAACTGTAGTCTTTGAAGTAAAGAGTGGAGAAACACTCAATGCTGTACTTCCACGTCTTGAAAATGAAGGTCTGATTAACAGCGCTTTGTTTTCCAAAATTTATGTGAAGCTCAATAAAGCTGGATCACTGGCTGCAGGGAAATTCAATTTAAGTTCAGCGATGTCGACATCAGAGATTATTGCGACAATCACTGATGCAACAAAACTGATTCATGATGACATCAGCATTACTTTTATTGAAGGTGAATGGCTGAAACACATGGCTGAAAAGTTTGAAGCTGAATTGAACATTTCTTCTGATGAACTGCTTGAATTGTGGAATGATGAAAGCTATATTCGATCACTCATGGATGAATATCCGTTTTTGACTGACGAGATTTTCAATGAAAAAAGCCGTTTCTATCTGGAAGGCTATCTGATGCCTAATACTTATTCTTTTGCGAAGGGATCAGATGCAAAAACAGTAACAGAAAAAATGCTTTCACAGACATTGAAAGTGTACAATCAGTTTAAGGAACAGATGAACAATCATGATTTAACTCTTCATGAACTGTTTACTCTGGCATCCATCGTACAATATGAAGCAAGCAAGATTGACGACATGAAAATGATCGCGGGTGTCTTCTATAACCGCATGGAGATTGGCATGAAGCTTCAAAGCAGTGTCACTGTCTGCTATGCCATTGACATTGACAAAGGAGACAGCTGGAAGGCATGCGAAGTGAATCCGACTTATGATTCGCCATATAACACGTATATGGTAACAGGACTTCCTCCAGGACCTATTTTAAATCCTGGTGTTGATGCGATTGAGGCTGTTCTTAATCCAACTGAAAGCAATTACTACTACTTCATGGCTGATGTTTATGGCGATGGTACTGTATATTATGCAGAAACATATGCTCAGCATCTGGCTTTAGTCAACAAATATCTGAAATAGGGGGATATCTTATGAAACCAATTCTGATTGGTATTGCCGGAGGCAGCGCTTCTGGAAAATCGTCGATTGCACAAAGATTGAAGAATGAATACAGTTTAACAAACTCTGTTGTCATTATTCGTCAGGATGACTATTATAAAGATCAGTCTCATCTGACAATGGAAGATCGTGTGAAAACAAACTACGATCATCCGTTTGCGTTTGATAATGATCTGTTGATTGAACATTTAAACAGACTGATGAATGGTGAAACCATTGAAAAACCAACCTATGATTATACAGTACATAACCGTTCTGAAGTCACTGAAACTGTAGCACCATGTGATGTCATCGTACTGGAAGGACTGTTTGTGCTTGAAAGCGAAAAACTCAGAGATCTGCTCGACATGAAAATCTTTGTTGATACAGATGCTGACATTCGCTTTATTCGTCGTATGATTCGTGATGTCAAGGAAAGAGGACGTTCACTGGAATCAGTGGTTTCTCAGTATACAACGACTGTTCGTGTCATGCACGACCTGTTTATTGAACCATCAAAGCGTTACGCTAATCTGATTAT
>JAZRUQ010000006.1:0-3038 GCA_045652605.1 Erysipelotrichaceae bacterium | reverse complement strand
TTTGGAAAGCAGTCGATGTGTACCGATCAGGATATCTACTTTTCCTTCTAAAACATCCTGCAGAATCTGTTTCTGTTTCAGTGGAGTCACAAATCGATTCAGCATTTCGACACGGACAGGATAATTTTTAAAACGTGCTTTGAATGTCTTGTAGTGCTGAAGTGACAGGATGGTCGTTGGGCAGAGGAAGGCAATCTGTTTTCCTTCAATCACAACTTTAAAGGAAGCGGTGATCGCAACTTCTGTCTTACCGAAACCTACGTCTCCACAAAGCAGACGGTCCATTGGTTTAGGGTTTTCCAGATCAGCTTTGATTTCATTGATGGCTGTTTTCTGGTCTTCCGTCAGTTCATATTCAAATTCATTTTCAAATTCAATCTGTTCAGGTGTATCTGGCTGATAGGCATATCCAATGTTGTCATCACGTGAGGAATACAGTTCAATCAGACGTTCAGCGATGTTGTTGACATTCTGTTTGAGTTTTTCTCTTGTGTTGATCCATTCTTTGCTTCCGAGTTTATTGAGTTTAGGGACAACACCTTCACAGGATACAAACTTTCGGATGAGCTGGAATTGTTCCAGTGGGACTAAAAGCTCATCGTTTCCTTTGAAGACAACACGCAGGAAATCACGGTGCATGCCGGCAATTTCACGGGTAATCATGCCCATGTATTGTCCAATCCCGTGCATCTGATGCACGACATAGTCACCTTGTTCAAGTTCTTCATAGGTGTTGAGTGCTTCGGCCTGAGCAAACTTGGAGGCAAAGCGACCTGTACGTTTTTTGATGTTGAACATTTCGACACTTGTATAGACAAGAATCTGTTCATGAATGAGTTCAAATCCTTCTTCCAGCTCTTCGGTGCTGATGTAAAGGCCATACTGGGTCAGATCGCTTGTTTCTGCAATCTGATATGGAATCTGTTGACGCAGGCATTCTTCAGTCACTAAGCGGATTTCAGCTTCTTTTAAACATAAAATGACGGTGTTTTCCTGTGCTTGGTTCCATAAGGTTTTCATCGTTAATGGAAGCGGCTGAGCAGGCAAAGAAACTGGTCGTATATCTTTTTGAGCTTCTGAAAGAAGTCCTTCATTTTCTATAACGGGATAAGGTTTCAGGATTTCATGGATGTCATGAAAGATGCTGTATTTAGGAAGCATCTTGTTTTCCTGCACCATTTCCTGAATGTAGCTGATGGTTTCATCTTTCATATGAGAAAGATGTTCATTGCATCGTACAGGGTTGGAAATGATAACCTGTGGGTTCTTTAAATAGTCTAAGATGGACCAGCCTTCATCAAGAAAGCTGAAATAGCTGACAAGACGTGCTTCTGGAATGTGGTGTTCCATGTAGTCCAGATCCATGAAGATGGTATCTGACAACATATCAAATTCATGAGGCATCAGTTTGTCTTTTCTTTTTGTAAGTTCCTCTTTGCATGCATTGCGGATAACAGAAACTTCATCCTCATCGAATAAGACTTCAGAGGCTGCGATGATTTCTGTTTCATTTAATGTCTGAATGGTGCGTTGTGATGAAATGTCAAAATAACGGATAGAATCAATTTCATCATCAAAGAATTCAATACGCAATGGATACAGCGCATTGATGGAAAAGATATCCAGAATACCCCCACGCATCGCAAAGCACAGTGGCTGATCCACACGATGAACTTGTGTATATCCACTTTTCAGACACTGATTTTTCAGTTCATTTAATGAGAGAACATCTCCTACTTTCAGTTTGAAGGTACGTTCCATGAATTTTTTTGGATTCATCAATGGCCAGATTATTGCACCAGCATGAGTCACAATGACTTTCTGTGAATCATTCAGACATTCATGCAGACTTTCAATACGCAGTGCACTTGGCTCTTTGGAAGAGGCAATGCTTAATACACGAAGGCTTTCTTCAACGCTGAAAAGAGCACATTTGTGCTTGAGGTAGGGGGTTAAACGCTGATAGAGAAGCTGTGCCTGGTATGCATTTTCTTTTACCACGACGATACAGCGGGGATTGTGAAGATAACTGGCAGAAATTGTCAAAGCTTCTTCTGTCAGAGAGGGACATGCAATCCTGGATTGATTCTCATTGAGTGCTGTGACCTGTCGACTCGCTTGAATGACAGGCCATAACTTTTCAATCATTTCTTGTTGTAGCGGTTCATCACAAGATCGATGCGCTGTGTCATAAACATTTCAGCAGCTTTTGCAGCCTGTTCGATGCTTGCGTCAAACGTTTCTTTCTGTTCTGCAGGAATCTTTCCAAGGACATAGTCAACCACTGGAATCAGTGGGTTCTTATCAATACCGATACGGATACGGGCAATGTTCTGAGTGTGCAGCAGATCAATGATGTTTTTCATACCTTTCTGTCCACCGGCACTGCCGTTTTGACGAATGCGGATCTTGCCGACTGGAAGATCCAGATCATCATGCAGGACCAGAATGTCTTCTGGTTCAATTTTGTAGAAGTTTGCACAGGCCATTACTGCTTCTCCGGAGAGATTCATATAGGTCTGCGGTTTCATCAGGATGACTTTTTCACCCTTTTTATCAAAGCTTGCCAGTTCTGCATTGAATTTCTTCTGTGTAAAAGAAACTTCACAGCGTCTGGCGATTTCATCAACTGCCATAAAGCCGGCATTGTGACGAGTACGTTCATACTGTTTTCCTGGATTTCCCAGGCCTACAATCAGTTTCATCACTCTTCCTCCTTTTTTTTGTTGTGCGAGAGTTATTCTACCATAAATCCACGCTCAGTTCATCATGGATTTTCTTGACGTCACTTTCATTGTTGGAAAAAACGCTGATCTGTATTCCGTTGTGAGGCGCAAATGAAGAAATCATGGAAGCTCCTGGTCTTTCTCCGGCAATCACGACAATTGATTTGCCTTTGTGCTGGACCAGATGCAGTCCCAAACCATAACCATGCCCCTGATCTTTCAACATTTCATCCAGACTTTCCTGAGAAATCAGATCTTCAGAAAACAAACATTTCCAAAAACGACATAAGTCATAGCAGGTTGTATATGCCC
>JAZRUQ010000005.1:0-4492 GCA_045652605.1 Erysipelotrichaceae bacterium | reverse complement strand
GACTTAGATGCAGTTGAAATCATGTTCAGAATCATCTTCTGAGAAGTACCTGATTTCAGACGTGTAGAACCTGTTACAACTTCAGGACCATTCACTGGTTCGATAGCCAGCTGAGCAGCTGCACCAACCTTAGAACCCTTGTTGCATGCGATACCTACAGTTTTGCATCCCAGTTCGTTTGCATACTGCAGACCGCCGATTACATATGGAGTACGACCAGATGCAGCCAGACCGATAACAACGTCATCAGCACAGCAGTTGATGTCTTTCAAGTCCTGAACACCCAGTTCAGCCTTGTCTTCAGCACCTTCAACAGCCTTAATGAATGCACGTTCACCACCTGCAATCAGACCTACAACTGTTTCAGGAGAAACACCATAAGTTGGTGGGCATTCAACAGCGTCCAGCAGCCCCAGACGTCCGCTTGTACCAGCACCGATATAGATAATACGAGCGCCCTTAGACAGAGCTTCTGCACACCATTCAACACACTGTGCAACCTGTGGTAATACTTCCTTAACACCCGCAACCACGTTGTTGTCTTCTTCGTTCATCACTGTAACGATTTCAAGTGGTGTCATAGTGTCGATGTTCATTGTTTTTGGATTTCTGGTTTCAGTTACCAGTTTAGTCAGATCAATAGTAGCCATAAATAACTTCCTCTCTTTTCCTCGTAGACATTATATCATGTTTCTGTTTTTTTTAATCAATATTTTGTATAATAAACACAAGGAAGTGAACGTTATGAAATTCAATACAAAACAAATCTGCATCAATTGTCCATGGCCTACAACAGCTGCTGGTTTTGCCCAGCAGACCTTCATTGTAGAGGAATATCACGATGATGTTCATGCACGTATCTTCGGTTTTGAAGACGATCATCGAATCATTTATCTGATTTCTTGCGACAACCTTGGATTACCTCAATCTGTACATGATACAGTTACAGAACTTTTAAATAAAGACGCAGAAAAACCTGTTTCTGTTGCGATCAGCGCAACTCACACTCACTTTGCACCATCACCACGCGGCGATGGCAGATACTCAGAGTATCTCGGTCCAGTTTTAGCAGAAGCCTGCAGAAGTCTGGAACTGATTGAAGGCAATTATGAAATCGGTTATCAGTGTGTTCCATTTGATGAAGTAGGAAGAAGCCGCATCACAGGACATAATGCAGAAGTTCTGCTTCAGCCAATCTGGATTATCAAAGATGGCGTTAAAGTAGGATGTCTGATGACTCACAATGTTCATCCAACCATTCTGCATGGCAATGCGCCATTCTTCAGTGCTGAATATCCAGGATATGCCATCCAAAAACTTTCTCAAATGCATCCAGAAACAGCTTTTACTTTCATGCAGGGGGCAGATGGAGACATCAGTACACGTTTCACACGAACAACTCAAGATTATGAAGGTGTCAAATATCTAGGCGACAAGCTGGTCAACAAGATGGAAGAACTGTACAATGAAGAACTGAAACTGACACCATTGACTACATTAGACTATGAATATGAAATCCTCCCACTGGAACATACATTTGAAGAAATTGACATTTCTCATTTACCTGATAATTTAAGCCCACGTGAAATTGAAACGATTCATGTCGGTGCAAAAGTCAGAGAAAACCTGGCAACAAAGCTTCATACTTTACCAAAAGAAATTCTGATTTCAGTTGTACGTTTAGGCAAATACAATCTTGTCTTTGCCCCAAATGAACTATTCAGTTACTACATCAAAGCCATCAATAAGGAACATTCAGTTCTGGTAGCCTACTCCAACGGATATCGTCCGTATGTATCAGGTATCGAAGACAATTTCATCACTTACGAAACATTCACAGATACCCTGACAAAAGAAACAAAACAGCATTATTTCAATCTTTTAAAGAAATATGGCGCATAAGAAAAATCCGGAAATATCCGGATTTTAATTTTATTTAGAGAAATATTCATCCAGTGCATAGAATGAATCAAGATATTCTCTTGTATTCATGCACATTTCCTTAAACAGTTCTTTTGTCTGTTCACTTGTCAAATGAGCACAAAGAGGCTGATTTTCAAAAGCCGCATAAATCTTTGTAAGATTGCGTTCCTTTATGCCTTCATAAGTCAAATCAATGTTTGTACAGTTCTGTGCAACCAGATTAAGTGCACCTAATGGAAGCGGATTTGAAACAACAGGCTTTACCTGATCATTGCTGAAAACACAGTTTGTTTCTACAATGCTTCCTAAAGGCAGCTGAGACATCTGTCCACGATTTGGAAGATTGACATTGGATACAACTGTACCAAATCCCATCAATGCTTTCATCAAATCAACTGCTTCTTCTGATGAGTTTTCAGGAATAAACTGTTTTCTTCCAGATGCAAATTCAATGGATTCTGCTACTCGTTCATCCTGACGTGTTTCTCTGAAATCCACAGTTGTAAGATTGAATGCCCACTGTTTCACTGTTTCTGGATTTTTCAGATACCATTGAGAAGAAACAAATTCTGCAAGATGGCGATCACCAGCTGCTGCCAATGCACCAAAACGTCTGTACAGATCCAGTTTCACTTTGTTACCATAGGCAAATGGATCTTC
The DNA here is from genome assembly GCA_045652605.1 of Erysipelotrichaceae bacterium. Lineage (GTDB taxonomy): Bacteria > Bacillota_I > Bacilli_A > Erysipelotrichales > Erysipelotrichaceae > RGIG1896. The sequence continues at coordinate 1,909 of JAZRUQ010000005.1, read as the reverse complement.
CTTGAACGCAAAACGCTTTCCAGGTTTTTCATAATACCCTTCTTCAAAGAATCTGTCCGCAAATTCATCCAACAGAGACAACAAATCAATGTTCTGATATTTCGCTTCTGTAATCCATGTAAAGTGATTGATACCACATGCATCAGTGTAAATATCTTTACGTTCAACTTCAATTCCCTTGATTTCTTTTAAGACACAGCACAAAAGATCCTGTGTATGGAACACTTCGTGACAGCATCCAAAAGCTTTAATTTCAGGGAAAACATCATACAGTGTTTTCATACAGATGCTCATTGGATTGGTTAAGTTCAGCACCCAAGCCTGAGGACATACTTTCTGAATCGCCTTGGCAAAGCCCTCATAAAGAGGAACTGTACGCATGGCACGCAATACTCCCCCTGGCCCTACTGTATCACCAACAGACTGATACAGATCAAATCTTTCAGGAGCATGCACATCACTGCGCATTTCTTTAAATGTACCTGGAAGAATGGAAATCAACACAAAATCAGCACCTGTTAATGCATCTTCTAGTTCAGTATAGACACGATATTCAAAATGTGACTGTGTTTTTTCATTGGCGTTGATCTGTTTGCCAATTGCAGCATTTCTTTCTGCCGCTTCCAGGTCAGTATCATACAATGCAATTTCACCAGATAAATCAGCTGTCAGTGCCAAATCTGACATAAATACTCGAGCCCACTGTTTGGATCCACCGCCAATGTAGGCAATTTTAATCTCTCTTTTCATAAAACCTCCAAAAGAAAAGGGAACAAATCGTTCCCTTTTTATAGTGTCGAAAACATGCAAACGACTTCTTTTTTTTATTCGTTTTTCAACCGCAGTTTAAATTAAAGTGTAACACCCTGTTTAAAGATAGCGATATCATGATATCCATCTTCTTCAGATTTCGCTTTCTTGCCACTTGCAGTATCCAGTACAAGCTGGAACAGTTCTTCACCGCATTCATCAATGCTCAGATCTTCTACTGCACGACCTGCATTGAAATCAATCCACTTTTTCTTCTTTTCATAAAGAGCTGTGTTGGATGCAATCTTCAATGTAGGAACAGCCGTAGCAAATGGTGTACCGCGACCTGTTGTAAACAGAACCATCTGGCAGCCTGATGCAGCCAAAGCAGTTGATGCAACCAAGTCGTTACCAGGAGCACTCAAAAGATTCAGCCCTGGAACTGTCACACGTTCTGCATAAGCCAGAACACCCTGTACATTGGCAGCACCGCTCTTCTGTGTGCATCCCAGTGACTTGTCTTCCAGTGTTGTAATTCCACCTTCCTTGTTTCCTGGAGATGGATTTTCATAGATTGTCTGATTGTGATTCATGAAATACTGTTTGAAATCATTGATCAGATGAACTGTCTTATCAAACAATTCAGTGTTTTCACAGCGATTCATCAGCAATGTTTCAGCTCCGAACATTTCAGGCACTTCAGTCAGGATTGTAGTTCCACCGCATGCAATCAGCAAGTCAGAGAAACGACCTACTGTTGGATTGGCAGTGATACCGCTAAGTCCATCAGAACCGCCGCACTTCATGCCAATAACCAGCTTTTCAGCACTGATTTCTTCACGCTTATCGTTTTTCATCAGTTCAGCCAGTTCATTCACGTGCTTCAGACATTCTTCGATTTCATCTTCATGTTCCTGAGCAACAATGAAGCGAATACGTTCTGTATCATAGTTTTCAGGCAGATGTTTCTTTACTTCTGCAATGTTGCTGTTTTCACAGCCCAGACCAAGCACAACTACACCGCCGGCATTTGGATGAACAATCAGATCGGCCAATACCTGACGAGTGTTATCCTGGTCATCACCCATCTGTGAACATCCGTATGGATGATTGAATGCCACAACAGCTTCAACACTTCCACCAACCAGATGCTGAGCCT
>JAZRUQ010000004.1:0-3655 GCA_045652605.1 Erysipelotrichaceae bacterium | reverse complement strand
GAATCGAAGCCCCAATACAATCAGCACACCCAGCTGTATCAGCATCAGTAAAGTGATAACACCGACACGACTGAAAAGAACACGAATCAATCCTCGTTTTCCTTTTTTTATCAAAGATAAGCCTTTTTCTGTATCGTATTCCATCAGAAGTCCCCCTTGTATACCGTATTGTGTCATGTTCATCAACCTGTTTCAATTGACGATTTCTCTGATTTGTCATTTATCATATCATCTGACACATGTAGAACAATGTATTTAAAAGGTGCACTTTGTGCACCTTACTTCGCTGTAAAATGATATTCAGTGTGATGTTTCTGAATTTCACCTGCTTTTAAGACAGGTTTTTCCCAAGTCTCATACTGAATCGCATTTGGATAATATTCCGGCTCAAAACAGATTGAACTTCTTCTTTGATAGTACACACCATTTTTACCACAAGCTGTACCATTCTGGAAATTGCCGCTGTAAATGTGCAGACATGGCATTGTCGTAACAAGTTTCATGACAGCAGCATCACCCTCCATCACAGCGCAACCGCCTTTATTCAACACGAAACAATGGTCAATTCCCTGACCGCACTGAAGCTGTTCATCTGTACCTTCTTTACCGATATTTTCACCAATGACAGCACCATTTCTGAAATCAAATGGTGTACCTGTGACATCAAATGCTTCATTCAATGTCAATCCATCAGAATCGGATTTTCCAACATAGTCAACATCCAGCTTCAGCACATGATTCATCGCTGTATCACTGCTGCAGCCATTCATATTGAAAAACGCATGGTTTGTGATGGAACACAGTGTATCTTTATCGGATACGGCTTCTGTATCAAAACTGAAACCATCTTCCATCAGACGATAAGTAACAGTCAATGTCAATTCGCCTGGGAACCCTTCTTCACCATCAGCACTGACATAGCGGAAAACTGCATGTGTATCTGACACTTCAACTACATCAAACATCTGATGGTCAAATCCCTTAGGACCTCCATGCAATGTATTTGGACCATTGTTGATTGGCGTATGATATTCAACACCATTCAAGACAAACTGCCCCTTGCCAATACGATTGCATACACGACCGACAGTAGCACCCATATAACGCTCCTGACGCAGATATCCATCCACACAATCAAACCCCTGAATGACATCTGTGTTGTTTTCTTTTAAAACGCAGCGGACAAGTGTTGCCCCAAAATCAATCAGTTCAAGTTCCATCTTTTCGTTGGAAAGAGTGATGGAATGAACTTCTTTACCCAAATATTCATCAAATTTTTTCATATTTATACCCCAAATAATATAATCTGAATTAAAGATATTTTTTCAAGAAACAGCTGATTCATCAACAGTTTCAATGGCGCAGATGCCCCAATCGTCTTGACACTATAACCCATTTTCTTAGCCAGAGTTTTAGCTCTCAGACAATGATAATTGCTGGTAATGACCACAACTTTATCATCTTCTGCAATGAAATCCTGACAGAAACGCATGTTTTCAATTGTACTCTTAGCCTGGTCTTCTTCAAACACACGAATTGAATCAATGCCATAACTCACAAGAATGCTTTTCATCACTTCAGCCTCACTCTTGTCATTCTTTCCTGTCAGACCACCAGTCACAATCAATTTTGAATCAGGATTTGTCTCAGCATATTCATAGGCTTCAGAAATACGATTGAACAGAGTATCTGTTGCACGATTGTCCTTCAAAGCATAACCCAGCACAATCACTTTATCCGCCCTGCCTGTATTGAAGGAAAGACTGCCTGCCATGATCACACCTGAAAGCACAACCTGTACACCAAGCCAGAACACCACCAGTCCTGATAAGAATGCTGCCAGCTTAGGTCTGGTCTTTTTCAGATACAGTGAAAATGAGGCAATGCACAGTTCCACAAAACCAATGCATAACCACATTACACCATACAGAAGCGATTCACTGAACATGATCAATCCATACACTGCATGTATAAGACCAAACAGACCAATGATACCCGTCATGATTTTATGTTTCATCTCAAACACCTTCTTACTGATTTAAGTATAACACAAACCTGTAAGATTTATTGAAGACCAAACTGTTTTTTAAGAATTTTACGATGTGCCGTTACCATCGACAATTCATCCAGACGATCGACAGGCCACCAGAAACATGATTCAAGATCAAGTGGTTTCTCAACCAGATGAACACTCATTTTCCACACACGATGTGAAAAAACATGTTGAAAAGAACCCAGAACTTCACTTTGAACATACAGCTCATCCTTAAACTGCGGAAGACGAACCAGACCTTTCATTAAACCATCTGAATCATCTGTACTGATTAAAATCTGATGGTCATAGACAATCACATACGTATGAAGATTCAGTTCCAAAGGCTTTTTCTTTGGTTTCTTATGAGGATAATCAGACTGAACACTCAACTCATAGGCAAGACATGTATCATTCAATGGACACAATAGACACGCAGGGCTTTTAGGGGTACAGATTCTGGCCCCAAGCTCCATCAGAGCCTGTGTGAAAACGCAGGGTTCTTCCATGCGCTTTTTGACGATGTCATAGATATAACGCTGTGTTTTCTGTGCACTGACATCTTCTTCAATCAAATCATGACGACCAACAACACGCAAGACATTTCCATCTACTGCAGGAACAGACTCATTAAAGCAGATACTCATGATAGCCCCTGCAGTATAAGCACCAATACCAGGGATACTGATCAGTTCTTCAGTTGTGTGCGGCATTTTTCCATTGTATTTCTCACAGATCAGCTGTGCACCTTCATGCAGCTTGCGGGCACGATTGTAATAGCCAAGCCCCTGCCACACATGAAGCACATCTTCTATCTGAGCTTTCGCAAGATCTTCTACACTCGGCCACAACGTTATCCACTTCTCATAATAAGGAAGCATCGATTCAATGCGTGTCTGCTGCGCCATGACTTCAGAAACCCAGATCTGATAAGGATCTTTAGTATGACGAAAAGGCAGATCACGATGATCTGCCTTATACCAGTTATTCAGTTTTTCGGCAAATGTTTTCATAGCACAAGTATATCAGATTCTTGACTATTTCTCATGCCATATGCCTATTGTATAAAATCATAAAAACTGCTGTGACACATTTTCAATGTATTTTTGATAAAGTCCTCTTCCTTCAAAGATGAATTCTTCAGCCAGATTCTGGCAAAATAGAAAATCATCACGGCGTAAGTTTCTGCCAGAAATGCATTATTGAGGTCAGGCGCCTCTGCCATCGATGAACGATGCACATCCAAAATACGCTTTATAGCCTCACTCATGCGCAGAATAAAAATCTCCTGAAATCCATTCTGTCCATCAATTTCCACAGCTGTCTCATAGAAACGACGATGTTCACTCAATACTTTCGCAAGATGCGTCAACAGAATCATCAATGGATCTGATTCACGCTCGCGGATACCTGCCTCTAAATCTGTCTGAACCAGATAATCCAATGCATCATATTTATCGACAACAGCGAAAGCATCACTGGTTGAACTGGTTGCGTTGTATAAATTATCTCCATGGTAGTATGCAGTTACACTGTAAGTACCTGCAGTTGGGATTTTAACAACCAGACGAGCATGATTATTTATGATATCAACAGTGTAGTTAACCTTATTGACTTCAACAG
>JAZRUQ010000003.1:0-13437 GCA_045652605.1 Erysipelotrichaceae bacterium | reverse complement strand
AGGTGGCTGCTGCTGAAGCAGCTCTTGATGCAGCAATCAAAGGATTGGTTGAGGAAGAAGGTCCAACACCAACACCAACACCAGAGCCAACACCAACACCTGATGCGGGTGAGGATGAAGTTGAACTGATCAACGTTGCACTGCAGAGAAATGGCGGTGTTGCAGATGCGGATAACGTTACTGTTACAGGTGGCGACAAGGCATTCTTGAACAATGGTAATCTGAAAGATGCCTGGATTGCAGCATCAGCTGCAACTCCAGTAGGAGTAAAAGTTGACTTTGATGGCAAATACGAAGTAAAAACAGTTCGTGTTATCTTCAGAGAAAGACAGAATACAAATGAAACATTGTCATTTACAGCTTATTATGTAGATGGAAATGGCAATGCTGTTGAATTATATAAAGGTACAAGCTACAACGAAAACAATGCAGCAGATAAAGTAGGTCATAAATACTACAGTGAGTTCACATTGGATTCGGCTGTAGTGATGAAGGGTCTGCGTGTGACTGTGACTTCCAACTCAACAGGAGAAGCTGTTGCGATTGCTGAAATTCAGGCTTGGGGTACAGAATCTGATTCGCTGGAAGGTGAAAAGAACCTGGCTTTAGGTGCGGCAGTTACTGCAACACAGTCTTATAGTTCAGGTTATGGTCCAACAATTGCGGTGGATGGTGTATCAACAACCTCCAATGCTTATTGGCATAGTGGAAAGGGTCTGCCTCAGAGCATGACAATTGATCTGGGTGAACCATGCACAATCACTCGCATGGTTGCCTATACTTACACAGACAACACAAGATATTATCTGTATGACATCGAAGTAAGTGATGACGGTTCAACTTGGACAAAAGTGGCAAGCCGTGAAGCAACTTATGGTACAGTTCCTTCATTCCCTGGTGAAGAATATACATTCTCTCCATATTTGACAGGACGTTATGTACGTGTTAATGCGTTGTACAACTCAAATGGTTCGAATGAGTTCCATATGCGAGAATTTGAAGTTTATGGTATTTCAAATGCAGTCAACGTTGCATTGGATAAGCCTGTTTCATCTTCAAATTCTGATAATGGTTCAGATGCAGGATGCATCACCGATGGCGATCTTGGTGCATTCTGGGATGGTGGAGCTGCAAGCGAAACTTCTCCTCAGAGCTTTACAATTGATTTGGGATCAGCTTATTTCATTGATTCAATGAAAGCTTATCCATATACAGATGCAAGCCGTCGTTATGACTACAACATTGAAGTAAGTGTTAATGGTTCAAACTGGACTGCTGTGGCTGACCGCAGTGATGAACATGGTACAGTAGCAGCATTTGCAGGTGAAAAATTTGCATTCAGTACTCCTGTCTATGGACGCTTTGTACGCGTCAATATGACGTACAACTCTGCAAATCCTTCAGTTCATATGCGAGAATTTGAAGTGTTTGGTACAATTGACCCTGATTATGTAGCACCGGATAATGATCCGCTGGATAACAAGAATCTGGCTTTTGGCAAGAAGGTCAACTCACATCTGAATACCAATGCATTGCAGGCAATTGTAGATGGATTTAACGATACTTCATGCTCAGGTGCATTTGCGCCAGCATACTTTGATATTGATTTGGAAGAAAATGTTGAATTGAGCGACATTGAAATCAAGTTCCCAGTCAAAGCAGGTCGTTACTACTATTTCACAGTTTATGGAAGCACAGATGGTTCTAATTATGATCGTCTGTATCAGGAACGTTCAAAGACAGTGCCTGAAGATGCATTGTACAAGATTAATCTTGATGGTACATATCGTATCGTTCGTGTATTTGTTGAATATGTCAGTGATTCAACTTCTTCAGTTCTGTCTGAAGTTCGTGTTCATGGTAGTGCATTAGGTACAAATACAGCTAAATTAAAGAATGACTATACTTTGGAAGATGATGCCAAGGCAGTTGAAACTGTCTTGAACATGAAGTCTTGGGAAGAATGGTCTAATGAAACTTATGGTTCTACTGCAATTACTGAAGCTGAAGTGATTGAAAATGTTTATGGTATTATTGACCGTATCATTGGATCTCAGTATCGCCAATGGTTCTCATTTGATATCGTAGAAGATTCAAGCAGAACAAAAGACTGGTATTCAGTAGGCTATGATTCAATTGGAAACAAGATTATGATCAAGGGTAATGAAGGTCTTTCATTATCAAGTGGTCTGAATTACTATCTGAAGAACTACTGCAATGTAGGTGTGAGTGAACAGACAGTGAATGGAAAGATGCCAAGTGCAATCGTTCCAATGGATTCAACTGTCATTAAAGAAAATCAGGTTGATGTTCGTTATGCGTTCAACTACTGTACATTGAACTATACATTCTCTTATGCTGATGCTGAAGAATTCCAGAGAGAATATGACTGGATGGCACTCAATGGTGTTAACTGTGTTCTGGATCTGGCTGGTCAGGAAGCAGTATGGATCATGTTCCTGATGAACTTTGGCTATACTTATGATGAAGCAAAAGACTGGATTGCAGGTGGAACATACTATGCATGGCAGTTTATGGACAACATGGAAGTAATTGGTGGTCCTGTTTCAGATGAATGGGTAGCTGGAAGACTTCAGATGGCTCGTGAAAACCAGAGATGGAAGACATCTTTGGGTATGGAAACAGTTCTGCAGGGTTATGCAGGAATGATTCCAAATAACTTTGGTGAATACCAGAATGTTGAAATTCTGGAACAGGGTACTTGGTGCAATCTGCCTCGTCCTGATATGATCAGAACTGATGGTACATTGTATGACACTTATGCTGAACTGTTCTATGAAGCTCAGGACTGGGCATTCGGTAATACATCCAACTACTATGCAGTTGACCCATTCCATGAAGGTGGTATCCGTCCGGATGATCTGACTGATGATGTCATCGCTGCAAATGTACTGGATTCATTGCTGGACTATGATTCTGAAGCTGTATGGATGGTACAGGCTTGGTGGGCTAACCCAACAAATGAACTGCTCAATGGTATGGGTGACTATCGTGAAGATCATGTTCTGATCCTGGATCTGATGGGTCTGAACTCAGTTTATAACACACCTTACTGGCAGCAGACATCTTACTACAATGGTGCAACTGTACTGGATGAAGATGAATTCAACAGCACAAGCTGGGTATGGTGTATGCTGGATAACTATGGCGGAAATCCAGGTATGGATGGACGCCCAGAAGAAGCAGTCAAGAGAATTCAGTATGCTTACAATAATGCTCAGCATATGAAAGGTCTTGGATTCATTTCTGAAGCAACTTATGATAACCCTCTGATTTATGATCTGGTATTTGATCTGGCTTGGGTAACAAAAGAAGAATTGAACGCAACAACTCCAGCAGAGTTCTTAAGTGACTGGCTGGATACTTGGATGACAAGCCGTTATGGTGCATTCAGCGAAAGTGCGCGTGAAGCTTGGGATATCCTGCTTGAAACAGTTTATAGAGCAAGTGGTAATCCAACTCAGGTTATCCTTTCAACAAATCCAGCACTTGGATCTTATGGCACATCCTACAGTTTTGATCGTCTTGAAAAGGCACTGTCACTGTTGTATGAAGACTATGATCTGTTGAGTCAGAGCGAATGCTATCGCTATGACTTGACTGAAGTTATGCGTCAGATTGTCAGCAACTATGCTGCTGAACTGCGCGCAGATATGAATGTTGCTTATACTGCAAACGATGCAGCAGCATTCGCAGAAAAGAAAGCTGAATTCCTGTATGCATTCGATCTTCTGGATGCAGTCACTGCAACTCAGCAGGATCTTCTGATTGGTGAATGGGTAGGAAGCGCTGCAGACTGGGCAACAGATACAGGTGCTGATGATTTCGCTTATGATGCAATGACAATCAATGCGAAGACTCTGATTACTGTATGGGCTCCTACAACATATCTGGGAACTTATGCATACCGTCATTACAATGGTGTGATTACAGATATCTATAAGCCAATCTGGGAAGCATATCTGGATCGCTGTGAAGAAACATTGACTGCAGGTGCTGCAACAACACCTTCTATCAACTATACAAAGCATTGCATGGAATGGATTTATACAGACTGGGCTGATCAAATCAAGAGCTCTGAAAATCCTGATGGATATATCCGTTATGCAGACAATTCAGTTGCCAATATGAAAGAAGTTGTAGAAGAAGTTCTGGATACTGTGATTTATGTTGATCCGATTAATGTCGGCAACATCGCGATGGAAAAACCTGTAGAAACAAACGCAGAACGTCCTGATTCTCCAGGTGCACCAGGCGGCGGATATGCAACAAACGTGAATGATGGTCTGGCTGATTCTTACTGGGATGGTATTACATGGGAAGTAGCAGCAGGTTCTGAACCATATGTAATCATTGATCTGGAAGATGAATATGTCATTGATAAGCTCAATGTATTGAACTATGTTGCAGGCAGCCGTTATTACTGGTATGACGTTTATGTAAGCACAGACAAGACTGAATGGACTCAGGTTGCCGATCGTGAAGCAGCTTACGGTACAATTCCTTCATCAAATGAAGGTGATGATTATCTCTTCACTGAAGATCAGCCAGTTGCACGATATATTAAACTGGTCGGTCTGCGCAACTCATCCAACGAAGGATTCCATGTAAAGGAAATTCGTGCTTATGGTGAAAAAGTTGCGGATTACACTGCAGTTGATGAAGCTATCGCTGCAGCAAATGAATTGAATAAAGAAGAATACGTTGATTTCTCTGCCGTTGAAGCAGCAATTGCAGCTGTTGTGACTGGCAAGAAGGCATCTGAACAGGATGTTGTTGATGCATATGCAGAAGCAATTGAAGATGCAATTGCGGCTCTGCAGTACAAAGATGCAGATTACACTGCTGTAGAAGAAGCACTTGAAAAGATTCCAGCAGATCTGAGCATCTATACTGAAGAAACAGTTGAAGCGCTGGAAGCTGCACGTGATGCAGTTGTAGAAGATCTGGATATTACAAAGCAGGATGAAGTAGACGCTTATGCAGAAGCAATTGAAGCAGCACTTGAAAATCTGGAACTGAAACCTGCAGATTACACAGCAGTAGAAGAAGCGCTTGAAAAGATTCCAGCAGATCTGAGCATCTACACTGAAGAAACAGTTGAAGCACTGGAAGCTGCACGTGATGCCGTCGTCGAAGACTTGGATATCACAAAGCAGGATGAAGTTGACGCGTTTGCAGAAGCAATTGAAGCTGCAGTTAACGCTCTTGTGAAAAAGACAATTGAAGATGAAGGCGTAGAATCCAAGATTGAACTGTCTGATGATCTGGATGAAATTGCAGCAGCTTTAGGCTTTGGAAGTGTAGAAGAGCTGGAAGAAGAAATGTTGTCAATTCTGGTTGCGGAATGTGAAGTTGAATTTGCGGATGGCACAATGGTTATTGTTGATGCAAAACTTAAAGTAAGTTTCGATAATGGCCAGACATGGATGGATGCAGATGAAGATCATTGGCCATCAGACGGCAAGCTTCTGGTGACATTGAGCTATGAAACACTCTCAGACTTTGCCGGAATGACTCTGGACAGTGACTTCAATTACTATGTATCTCACATGTTTACATCCAGTGCGTTTGGCAAGACGCCAGGTGATGTGGAAATTCCTGAAGTCAGAAAGACTGCAACAGGTATTCAGTTCTATGTAACAGGATTCTCTCCAATCATGATTGCTTGGGAAGAAATCACAGGTGCTCCTGGTCAGGTTGTTCAGCCTGTACAGCCACCAATTACAGCTGCACCATCAACATCAGATTCAACAGATTTGATGCTGTGGGGTGTATTTGCATTGATTTCTCTTCTTGGGATTGTCCTTGTTGGAAAAAAGAAATCTCTGAAAAAAGGACTGTAAGTCTAAAATAAAACAAGAGTCAGTGTTGAGCACACTGACTCTTTTGTCTATTTTATATTCAGGAAAGAATAATTTTATTTCAACTGGATACTGAACTTTGTAATGATATAATAATAGAAAGTTGCAGACCGAAAAAGGAGATTGTGAATATGAGGAAAAAGATTTTTAGTTATTTTAAATTCGAAAAGTTAGGACTGGTGAGAGATAAATGATTTGGACTGTTTGTTTTACACTTTCTCTAACCGTATTGTTCACATCTGCTTTTTATGCATGGAATGGGATAAGAAATTATAATTCAAAAAAAGTATGCACTCCATTCAATATTCTTTTTGTTGGATTATTTTTATCCGTTTTTGTTGTTTTTATTCCAGCTTATGCCATTATGCTGAAAGGTGAATCTGGATTTCTGTTTAAAGTTTGCGTGTTTGATATTCTCGGGACAATTCAGGTGTTTATGGGAAATGCTAGTACTGATTTGATTTTAGATAACATCATAGTTTCGTCAAATGCATTTCATGGAATAATTTCTATCTACATGAGCAGCTTGTTCATTCTTGCGCCGTTAATGACTTTTGGTTTTTTAACAGCATTGTTTAAAAATGCACTTGCCTATTTGTTTTATCATCTGCAGTATTATAAAGACATCTATGTGTTCTCAGAATTAAATGAAAGATCACTGGTTCTGGCAAAAAGCATTAAAGAACATCATCAGAATTCATTGATGGTCTTTACCAATGTTGATCAGAATGAAAGTGAAGTTTCCAGTGAAGACATAGAATCTGCAAAAGAATTGAATGCATTGATTTTCCAGGATGATATTGTGACAGTCAACTTTAAAAAGCATAGTTCAAAGTCGAAAATCGTATTTTTTACACTGGCAGAGAAAGAAGCAGATAATCTGATTTATGCACTGAAAGTACTTGAAAAATACAATGATCGTGACAATACGGATCTTTATGTTTTTTCCAGTGGAGCAGAAGGTGAACTTCTTTTAGCGAATGCACCAAAGGGAAAGATTAAAGTAAGACGTATGAATGAAGTCCGTTCCTTAATCTATAAGTTTCTTTATGATGAAGGATATCGTCTTTTCGAATCAGCAGTAGAAAAAGAAGAGAGAAAAGAAATCAATGTGATCATTGCAGGGCTTGGAAAATACGGAACGGAGATGCTGAAGGCATTGACCTGGTTTTGTCAGATGGATGGATATTCTGTCTGTCTTCATGCCTTTGATAAAGATGAACTGGCAGAAGAGAAATTTGCAGCACTTTGTCCTGAATTGATGTCTGATAAATACAATGGTGTCTATCATGAAGGAGAAAGTGAATATACTATTCACATTCATTCTGGTGTTGATGTGAAATCAAGAACGTTTGCACAGCAGATTGCAGAATTGAACAGCACTTCCTTTGTGTTTGTTGCACTGGGAGATGATGCGGAAAACATCAATCAGTCCGCCAACATCCGTATGCTTTGTGAAAGAGCAGGATGCAAACCTGTGATTAAAACAGTAATTTACAACAGCGAAGAAAAAGAAGCGCTGTCCTATATCACCAACTACAGAGGACAACCTTATGGTGTTGAAGGAATCGGGGATTTTGAATCAACGTATTCTGAAGAAATTCTGCTGGGCAGTCAATTGGAACATCTGGCATTGCAGCGTCATCTGAAATGGGGACAGGAAGAAGAGTTCTGGCAGTATGAATACAATTATCGCTCATCTATGGCTTCTGCCGTGCATATGAAAGCCAGAATCTGGTGCGGTATTGCCGGAGCAGATAAGAAAGAAGAAGATTTGACACTTGAAGAAAGAGATATCATTGAACATCTTGAACACAAAAGATGGAACACATACATGCGCTCAGAAGGGTATGTTTACAGTGGTTCACCAGATAAATCAAGTCGAAATGATCTGGCAAAAATGCATCATGATCTGATTGATTTTGATTCTTTGAGTGAAGAAGACAAGCGAAAAGACAGCAGTGTGGGAACACGATAAAGAAAGAGGAAACTTTTTGATTTTCTCTTTTTTGTTTGCGAAAAAATCTCTTTATGGTTCTTTTGTTGTGAAGGATTTGTGGTACAATGAACATATGAATAAGAAGTTATATGTTTTAAAAGAAATGCCTGTACATAAGGCTCTGATTTACCTGGCGATTCCGTCGATTTTAACAAGTCTAGTGAATACGCTCCATAACATCATTGATACTGCATACATTGCGCGTCTGCAGGACAATGCGATGATTGCCGCGACTACAGTTGCATTGCCGATTGCGGTATTATCACAGGCGATTGGTGATGGGATTGGTGTAGGAAGTGGAAGTTATGTTGGGCGATTGCTGGGGGCAAAAGATGAACGCAAGATCGAACAGACAGTCGAATCTGCAATCACACTGACGTTTCTGGTATCGATTGTTGCGTTGATTTTGTCTTTGACCATTTTAAAGCCTGCAATTTCTTTTTATACCGATGATCTGGAAGTTGCGTATCATACATATGATTATCTGAAAGTTCTGATGACGTTGTCGTTTTTTACAATTTCTAAACAGGTTTTAGCGAATATGTTAAGAGCGAGTGGAGATGACAAGTTTCCGATGTATACCATTGTAGGCAGTATCTTTCTGAATATTTTACTGAATCCGATTTTTATGTTTGATTTTGGGTTTGGATTAAAGATTCAGGGGGCTGCAATTGCGACAATTTTAGCTGAGGCAATTGCTGCTTTGCTGATGTTTTATCGAATTACACGTTCTGATTGTCTGATCCGCTGGCGTTTTGGTCATTTTTCATTGACTATGGATTCACTAAAGGAAATCTTTAATGTCGGAATTCCTGTGTTTATCCGCAACAGTTTATCCAGCATGTCTTATGGTTTCTTTGCCAAGTCTGCAGGATTGTTTGGAACAGAGTTTGTGGCAGCCAGTGGTATTGCGCGTAAAGGTGAATACTTTGCCCGTTTTGTGATTATGGGAATGGCTCAGGGGTATCAGCCATTTGCAGCTTACAACTATGGAGCTCGTGATAAGAAGCGTCTGATGTCTTCAATGAAGCTGGCTATGGGCTTTGGTGTTGCTTATGGTCTTGCGATGGGATCTTTCTTCGTATTTTTCCCACATGTCTTTATGTCCCTGCTTACATCAGATGCCAATTTGGTTGCATTAGGTAAATACATTCTTGTAGGATATGCTTTTGCGGTGCCGGTTGTAGCGGTTTATCAGATTTGTGCATCCAATTTCCAGGCAATGGGAAAAGGAAAGCTGTCTTTCTTCAGTTCTGTATTGCGCCAGGGGATTGTGTATTGTCCGCTGGTAACCGTATTGCCACGCCTGTTTGGTTTAACTGGCATGTACATTGTTCAGCCGATTGCAGACTGGATGAGTGCAATTATTGTATTGTTGTTGTCTAAATCAATCTTCCAGGAAATCAGAAGCATGGAAGCTTGATTGAAATAAAAAAAGGAGAGTAGTGTATGTCAGCTTATATTCTTGAAAATAGTAAGAAAAAAGTTCTTGATGCAGGGTTTGAATCCGTGTTTGATTGTGAACCTGAGCGTTATTTCTCTGCACCAGGTCGTACTGAAATTGGAGGGAATCATACAGACCATCAGCGTGGTCGTGTGCTTGCTGGGGCGGTTAATCTTGAAACGGTTGCAGCTGTTAAAGTGAACGGAACCAATGTGATCCGTATTCAATCAGAAGGCTATCCTTTAAGTGTTGTTGATTTGAGTGAATTGTCAGTTGTGGATGCTGAGGCCAATACAACACCTGCATTGATTCGTGGTGTAGCTTCACGTTTTACTGAGCTGGGATGCAAAGTAGAAGGTTTTGATGCTTATGTGACATCTACTGTATTGCCTGGTTCCGGTCTTTCTTCATCTGCTGCATTTGAAGTTTTAGTGGGTACAATCATCAATCATCTGTTTTTTGAAGGCAAGGTTTCTGCACCTGAAATTGCAATGATTGGTCAGTATGCAGAAAATGTATATTTTAAGAAGCCTTGTGGTTTAATGGATCAGACCGCATCAGCTGTAGGAAATCTGGTAACGATTGATTTCTTTGATAAGCAGAATCCAGTGATTGAACCAGTTGATTTTGATTTTGCGTCATGCGGTCATGCACTGGTAATTGTGGATAGCGGTGCTGATCATGCGGATTTGACAGATGAATATGCAGCAATTACCAATGAGCTGAAATCAGTTTGTGCATATTTTGGAAAAGATGTTCTGACACAGATTGATGAAGCTGAGTTCTATCAGAATCTGGCAGAATTAAGAAAAGTGTGCGGTGACCGTGCTGTGCTGCGTTCCATGCATTTCTATGCAGAAAATGCACGTGTTGTAAAACAGGTAGAAGCACTGAGAAATGGTGACTTTGATGCCTTTTTGAAGCTGATCTGTGAAAGCGGTCATTCTTCTTACATGTATCTGCAGAATGTGATTCCATCTGGCTATACTGCACATCAGGATGTTGCGGTAGCTTTAGCTTTATGTGCTCATGCCTTAAATGGACGCGGCGCTTATCGTGTTCATGGTGGAGGATTTGCCGGTACTGTGCAGGCTTTTGTGCCATATGATCTTTTGGATCAGTTTGTGAAAACACTGGATGGTGTTTTGGGTCAGGGAGCATGCCATGTGCTGAACATTCGACCTTATGGTGGAGTAGAAGCTTTTACTGAATAAACAAGAAAAGGCACGCAAGTGCCTTTTAGAATTGGAGGAAACGATGAAAAAGATTGTCATTGTAGCAACTGGAGGTACAATTGCCGGTGTGGGTGAAAAAGGGAAAACTGTTGCCTATCATGCAGGTGAAATCAGTATTGATGATATTTTAGTGACGATTCCTGATGTCAAGCATCTGGCATCTTTGGAAATTGTACAGTTTCTGAATGTGGATTCCAATGAAATGAATCCTGAAATCTGGATGGAATTGAGCAATTCCATCAATCAGATCATCAATCGCGATGATGTGGATGGCATCGTTGTAACCCATGGTACGGATACCATTGAAGAAACATCCTATTTTCTGAATCTGACGATTCATTCGGATAAACCGGTTGTTTTGACAGGGGCAATGCGTCCTGCTACGGCAACATCAGCCGATGGTCCATACAATTTGTATCAGGCAATTGCATTGGCATCCAATGATGAGGCTAAAGGGCATGGTGTATTGGTTCTGTTTTCCAATACGATTTATTCTGGGCGAGATATTCAAAAGGTCAACAACTATAAAATTGATGCCTTTGATCAGAAATCATTTGGATGTCTGGGGTATATGCAGGATGAAAGAGCGTATTTCTTTTCCAAGACATTTAAAACTCATACGGTACAGTCTATGTTTTCTGAAGAAAAGCTTGAATCTTTAAGTTCTGTAGCGATTGCTTATTATTATGCAGGGGCTGATGAGGCTTATCTTGAGTATCTGGCACAGCACAATGATGGGATTGTTCTGGTTGGAAGTGGAAATGGAAACTTTTCCAAAGCATGGGTCAAGATGATTGAAACATGTTATCAGAAGTATGGTACAGTGTTTGTGCGTGCATCTCGTGTCCCTTTGGGAATTGTATTTTCTGATCATGTGTTTGATCCGAATCAGCGCTGTATTTCATCCAATACATTAAGTGCGCAGAAAGCGCGTATTCTGTTGATGCTGGCACTGACGAAGACATCGAATCTGCAGACATTGAAGACAATCTTTAAAAAATACTAAAGCAGCCTGTGAAGGCTGCTTAATTGTTGGAAAGGGTCTGATATTCTTTAGGGGAGATACCGTATTCTTTTTTAAAAGCACGGTAGAAGGTAACATAATCATTGAATCCGCAGGTTGTACCTACTTTTTCTAAAGATTCTCCCTGTTCAATACGAAGTTTGGCGTGTATCAGTCTTCTTTGTGTGACAAAACGATAGAAGCTGATGTCCATCTGTTCATGAAACATTTTGGAAAGTGTGCTTTTTGAAATCAGAAAATGATGAGCTGTGTCATCCAGTGTGATCTTAGATGTATGATTTTTTTCAATATAAGAGATGATTTTATCCAGGTCACTTTGTTTTATTTTAGGCAAGTGCAGATTTTCTGAGGACATGATGCGATACAGTTCTGTCAATAACAGGCCTGTGTTATAGTAAAGGGCACCTTGCCATCCGATTTTTTTCTGTTCAGATTCTTCAATGCCTTTTAAAAAATAATTCTTTAATGATTCATATTCAGTGCCGATGGTGCGAATCAGATAATAATTCTGCAACTGAGGGGTCTGATAATCAGGTAGATTTTCAATCAGTTTTGCGATGAATTCGGCAGAAACCCACAAGACAATGCGTGAATAAGGTTCTTTCAGCTGTTCGTGAAAGATGGGGCGATGTGAAATGCCGGGTGGTACCAGAATGATATCACCTTGATGGACGGAGTAGCGTGTTTCACCGATCAGATATTGAAGATGTCCGCTTTCACAATACAGGACTTCATAAAAGGCATGACTGTGAAGCTGAACGGTTTCATTTGAAAAAGAAATATCACGATGCGTATTGACCAGTGGTGAATACATCTGCAGTTTCTGATAGAAATTTAGATTCATTTTATCCATAATCTTCATGAAGGATTGTCTGAATTCATAGGAATCCGGTGAAAAAGACGTTCCATAGTTGTCCTGAAGAAACTGAACAAGAGCGTTCTGGTCAATTCCAAATGTATTGATGATCTGTTGAATCTGTGCTGTGTTCATAAAATGACCTCTTTATATGACAAGAATATCACAAAATACTTGATTTGTAATGAATTGTGGAAATTTTGCAATTAAAATTACAAATCTGTTTTTGTATACTCAAAATGTAAAGGATACTTATAAGGAGAAGACTATGACAACAAAATCTAAATCAATCCGTCCATTTGGTGTTAAAGACCAGGTGGGATACGTCTTCGGCGACATGGCAGGTAGTTTTGTCAACCTGTTCGTTGACGCTTATTTTCTAACTTTCTGTACTTATGCATTAGGAATTGATGCAAAATGGATGGCATCGCTGTTCCTGGTTGCACGTCTGTGGGATGCAGTGAATGACCCTATCATCGGTACATTCCCTGACAGATGGAGACTTGGTAAAAGTGGTAACAAGTTCACACCTTGGATCAAGCTGTTCATGATTCCTCTGGCTTTATCTGGTGTACTGTGCTTCAGCAATGTTCCATTTACTGGTGTTGCACTGCATGCTTGGGTTGCCTTTGTTTATGTGCTGTTTGGTATGAGCTATACAGGTACATCTATGCCGTTTGGGGCAATGGCAAATGCAGTATCTACTGACCCGGTTGATCGTTCCAAACTGAGCCGTGCCCGTTCTATCGGTGGCGGTCTTGTTGGAGCATTTGCATTGGGTGCTGTTCCAGTATTCTGTTTTGACGCAAATGAAAACATCATTCCTGAACGTTTTACTCTGTTGGCAGTTATTTTCGGTGTTTGCTGTATCGTAAGCTATCTGATTCTGTGCAATTTTACACTGGAACGTGTAAAAGATGAAAAGCCTGCTGGTGAAAAGTTTGAATACAGCAAAGTCATCAAGGCTGCGCTGAAGAACCGTCCATTGATTGGG
>JAZRUQ010000002.1:0-7794 GCA_045652605.1 Erysipelotrichaceae bacterium | reverse complement strand
GTGATTCGTACATTGCCGGGAGTGATTGTCGAAGCATCACATTTGGATGAATCCTTTGAAAATGATCTGCTGGAATATCCACAGTACACAAAACCTGTTGTGTATGATGGTCATGAAGTGCCGCAGGTTCTTTTGAGTGGTCATCATGAAAACATTCGAAAGTGGCGTTTGAAGAAATCACTGGAACGCACGATGAAGTTTAGACCTGATCTTTTGGATAAACATGAGTTTACAAAAGAAGAGTTGAAAATAATGGAAGAAATCAAAAAAAATGATTGAATCCATTAAAAAAGTATTGTATTATATATTGGCCTGTGAAAGGCTAGTGATGTTCCGCTGGTCAGTGAACTATGAGCATGACGAAAACATATTGTAAGAAGGAGAAAAAGATTATGAATTTGAATTTGGTTACAGAAATCACAAAATCTCAGCTTCGTAATGACATTCCTGAATTCCGTGTTGGATGCACAGTTCGCGTTGATGTACGCATCAAGGAAGGCGACAAGTCTCGTATCCAGGCATTCGAAGGTGTAGTTATTGCTAAGTCCGGCAGCGGTATCGCTGAAAACTTCATCGTTAGAAAGGTTTCTAATGGTGTAGGTGTTGAAAGAACATTCCCAGTAAACAGCCCAGTTATCGATAAGATCACTGTTCTTCGTAAGGGTAAAGTTAGAAGAAGCAAGCTGTTCTATCTGCGTGGACGTTCAGGTAAAGCTGCTCGTATCAAAGAAGTTCGTTAGTCTACGAAAAGCCGGGAAACCGGCTTTTTGTCCATTTTAAGGAGGAAATCAGTATGAAAGGGAAGTTTGACTGGAAAACAGAATTGATTGATCTGGTAAAGACAATGTTGTTTTCACTGGTTGTTGTTTTTGTGATCACAACTTTTATCGCTAAACCTGTCAAGGTCAATGGGGACTCCATGTATCCGCAGGTAAAAGACGAACAAGTAGGTTTTTCCATGGTGTTTGGAAAAAATCAGATTGAGCGTTTTGATATTGTTGTTGTGTATATTGAAGAAACCAATAAATATCTGGTAAAACGTGTCATCGCACTTCCTAATGAAACAGTTTCATACAAGGATTCTCAACTTCATATCAATGGCATTGCCATTGATGAAGCTTTTTTAGATGATGATTATGTATCATCACAGTCATCGACTAGAGACTTTACAGGTGATCTTGAAATGACGTTGGGTGATAATGAATATTTCCTTTTGGGGGATAATCGCCCATATTCTAAAGATTCACGATCTTATGGTGCTTTCAATAAAGAAGACATCATTTCCAAGGGGCTGTTTGTGCTCTATCCATTCAATGAATTCGGGGTGAAATAAATGAGTAACATTCAATGGTTTCCGGGTCATATGACTCGCGCAAAACGTGATATGCAGGAAAATATGAAGGCAGTGGACATGGTCATTGAACTGAGAGATTGCCGTATACCAGAGTCTTCACGTAATCCGATGATTGATCAGATCATTCAAAACAAACCACGCCTGATTGTATTGTCTAAGAAAGACAAGGGAGAGGCTGCTGAAATTGAAAAATGGATTCAGCATCTTTCAAATGAAACAACAACGGTTATTGCGATGGATTTGACAAAAGAACCGGTTATCGCTGCATTGACCAGCGCCTGTCAGAAAATCATGCAGCCTAAAATTGACCGTATGATTCGTAGGGGTATTCGTCCTCGAGCGATTCGTGCAATGGTGTGCGGTATTCCAAACGTAGGAAAAAGCACACTGATTAATGCTGTTGCGAAAAAGAAAATCGCAGAAACAGCAGACAGACCAGGTGTAACGCGTTCATTGAAATGGATGAAACTGAACAAGAATCTTGAACTTCTGGATACACCAGGAATTCTCTGGCCTAAGTTTGAGGATCAGAAAGTAGGTTATCATCTGGCAATTACAGGGGCAATCCGGGATCAGATTCTGCCGCTTGAGGATATTGTGCGTTATGCATTGAATCGTCTGATTGCAGAATATCCGGAAAAACTGACAGCTCGTTATGAAATTGAGCTTTGTGAAGATCCTGATGAAGTAATTCGTCGTATTGGATTAAAACGCAATTTTATCAAGAGTGGATCAGAAGTGGATTTAAAGCGTACTAGAGAAGTCTTCTTGAATGAATTGAGAGATGACAAGCTTGGTTCCATCAGCTGGGAGAAAGTCCATGAAATCAAATAAAGTCTGCAGCAATGAATTTGAAACTGCAGCATGGGCAGAAAATCATCTGGTCTTAGGAATCGATGAAGCAGGAAGAGGTCCGATTGCAGGTCCGCTTTGTGTTGCCGGAGTTGTCTTTCCAGCAGGCTATATCAATCCTGCTATCTATGATTCCAAAGCACTCAGTGAGAAAAAAAGAGAAGCTCTGTATGATGTCATTCTTCAGGATGCTCTGGCTTATGAGATTAAAATTGTGACTGAACAGGAAATAGATGAAAAAAACATCTATCGTGCAACACAATGGGCGATGACACAGATTGCATGCAATCTGAAAAGTGATCTGGTGCTCTCTGATGCAATGCCGTTGCCTGAAATCAAGGATCGTCCTGTTCATGATCTGGTGAAAGGGGATCAGAAAAGCATCAGCATTGCAGCTGCCAGCATTTTAGCTAAAGTTACACGTGATCGTATGATGAATGAACTGGATGAAAAGTATCCAGGGTACGGTCTTGCCAAACACAAAGGATATCCGACAGCAGCTCATTTAAAAGCATTAAAGGAATTAGGTGTGCTTCCGATTCATCGCAGAAGCTATCGTCCTGTCTATGAAGCTTTGCAGCAGCAGATGTCTTTGGATTTAGGTGAATAAGATGTTCAGAAAAATCAGATACAATTCACCCGTAGTCCTGACATTTGTTTTGTTGAGTCTTTGTGCATATCTGTTGAATGTGTTAACTGCAGGATGGGCAAATCGTCTGTTGTTCAGTATTTATTCAACAGGTTCGTATTTAGATCCATTGACTTTATTTCGTCTGTTTGGATATGTACTGGGTCACGCTGATCTTGAACACTACCTTTCCAATATGACCTTTGTTCTTCTTGTAGGTCCATTGCTGGAAGAAAAGTATGGATCAAAAAAACTGCTGATTCTGATGGGACTTACAGCAGTTGTAACGGGAATTGTACATGTCTTATTCTTCAATGGCGCTATTTTAGGGGCAAGCGGCATTGTGTTTGCGATGATTATGCTTTCAAGCATTGTTTATGCAGGCAAAGATGAAATTCCATTGACTTTTATTCTGGTAGCGATTATTTATCTGGGTGGTCAGGTTGTTGATGGACTGTTTGTCCATGACAATGTCTCTCAGATGGGTCATCTGATTGGTGGGATTGTAGGTTCTTTTTATGGCTTTTATCTTAATAACAGATAAAAGATAATCAGATGAATCGCTGTAAAAAGCGGAAAGCAAATGACAAAATGAAGGTGTTTTGTCTTGTGGTGAACCAGATACATGGTGATCCACATCAGCATTGCGCCGCCAAAACAACTTGTCAGAATCAGTGTTCTTTCACTGATTCTTTTCTTTTTGTGAATTGCGTTGTATTTATCGATGATCATCATCAATCCTCCGATAACATTGATAATGAGCCACAGCAGAAAGATAGTTTCCATTTGTTTTCTCCATTTTTAAAAAGTATATCACATTCAAGTAGGTTTTCTTAAATATTGGTGAATAACCTAAGTGGAGGGAGTAAAAATGAGAAATAAAATAGCTGCTTATGCACAGAAATATCATGGGGACTGGAGTAAAATTGCTGAAGCGATTTCTGCCAATGAACCCATACAATTTGTGAATTCAACAATTGATTTTGTAACGATTGTTGATAAAGAGTATCCCGATTGTTTTAGAAAGTTAAGATTTCCACCATGGATATTTTATTATGAAGGAAATTTAGGTTTATTGAATCAGCCATCGCTGGCTATCGTTGGAAGCAGAGCGTTGTGTTCTTATGCATCGATGGTTATCGAAAGACTGGTCAATGCAAACAGTGAGAAAGTCATTGTCAGTGGTCTTGCGAAAGGGGCAGATGCCAAAGCGCATCAATGTGCCCATAAAACCATAGGGGTATTAGGGTGTGGACTGGATGTTGTTTATCCAAAAGAAAATAGTTCTTTGATTCAGCAGATGAAAAAACATCAGCTTGTGATCAGTGAATATCCTTGTGGTACGCTGCCGATGAAACATCATTTTCCCTGGCGTAATCGTTTGATTGCAGCGTTGAGTGATCATGTTGTTGCAGTGCAGGCAAAAATAAAATCGGGGACATCTACGACCATTATGCACGCCAATGAACTATGCAAAACGGTTTATTGTGTTCCTTACCGGGTTGATGATTTGTATGGTGAGGGATGCAATTACTTTATTGCACAGGGTGCACAGATTCTATTAAGTGCAGATGAAAAATTCTAAAAAGAAATTGTCTTTTTATGAAAAGTGTGGTTATATATGGTTTTGATAAGAATCATAGAAAGGATTATCCTATGAAAAATCTTGTAATTGTAGAGTCACCTTCAAAATCCAAGACCATTGAAAAATATCTGGGTTCAGATTTTGAAGTTGTGTCATCTAAAGGACATATACGTGATCTGGCAACTCGTGGTAAAGAGGGACTGGGTGTTGATGTAGAGAATGACTTCGCACCAACATACTCAATTTCCAAGGAAAAAGCTGCCGTTGTCAAAGATTTAAAGGCGAAAGCCAAAAAAGCAGATTTTGTGTATCTGGCAACTGACCCGGACCGTGAAGGAGAAGCGATTTCCTGGCATCTTGCAGATGAGCTGGATGTTGATTTGAATGAGCTCAACCGTGTTGAATTCCATGAAATTACAAAAGATGCAGTGCTTGAAGCATTTAAACACCCGCGAAAAGTAGATATGGATCTGGTGCATTCTCAGGAAACACGTCGTATTCTGGATAGAATCATCGGCTTTAAGCTTTCTAAGCTGCTTCATAGCAAGATTAAATCCAAGTCTGCAGGACGTGTGCAGTCAGTAGCTTTAAAACTGATTGTAGAACGTGAAAAGGAAATTGCAGCATTTGTGCCTGAAGAGTATTGGAGTTTGGATGCAAAGTTCAAGGAAAATGACATTGAATTCGTGGCATCACTGTCAAAAATCAACGGTAAGAAAGCAGAAGTAAAGAATGCAGAAGAAGCTGAGCAGATTAAGCAGGCATGCCAAGGGCCTTTTGAAATTACCAATATTAAAAAACAGGTACGCAAAAAAGAAAGCAAGCTTCCATTGATTACATCAACTCTTCAGCAGGAAGCCTCAACTAAACTTGGATTCAGTGCAAAACGCACAATGTCCATTGCGCAGAAGCTGTATGAAGGAATTGAACATGATGGAACGACAGAAGGGTTAATTACCTACATGCGTACAGACTCAACTCGTTTAAGCAATGTCTTTATTGAAAGTTGTCGTGCAATGATTGAAGAAAAGTATGGCAAAGATTATCTTGGCGCATACAAAGTCAAGAAAGATAACAATGCACAGGATGCTCATGAAGCGATTCGTCCAACCAATGTGGACAATACACCTGAAAAGATGAAGGAGTATCTGACTGCTGAACAGTACAAACTGTACAAACTGATTTATGCTCGTGCAGTCGCTTCATTGATGGCTCCTGCCAAAAACAATACAGTCAGTGTTACACTGTCTCAAAATGGATATGATTTCAGTGCTTCAGGATCAACTCTTGTGTTTGATGGATATCTGAAGGTGCTGGGTGAATATGAAACATCCAAGGATACAATCCTGCCTGAATTGAATGGACATCAGATGTGTACAGCAACTCAGCTGAAGGCAAATCAGCATTTTACTGAACCTCCATTAAGATATTCAGAAGCTCGTCTGATCAAGGAAATGGAAGAAGCAGGAATTGGCCGTCCATCAACATATGCCACAATCATTGATACGATTCAGGCACGTGGCTATGTCACACTGGACAAGGCAACTGAGACAGCCAAGACAAAAGTATTCTTTGCCACAGAGCAGGGAACACTTACAGTCGAAAAACTGGATGAATTCTTCAGCAGTGTCATCAATGTGAAATACACAGCCAACATGGAAACTGAACTGGATGAAATTGCAGAAGGTAAACTGGATTCAGTGACTTCATTAAGAGAATTTTATGATAAGTTTGTTCCACTGGTCGATCATGCTTATCAGAACATGGAAAAGAAAGAGCTGGAGAAAACAGGTGAGAAATGTCCGGATTGTGGAAGTGATCTGGTCTATCGTCAGGGAAGATTCGGCAAGTTTATTTCCTGCATCAGTTATCCAGAATGCAAATACACCGCAAAAATTGTAAAAGAGGATAAGGAAGCACCAGAGCCTACAGGAAAGCTGTGTCCTGATTGCGGTCATGAACTCTTGAAAAGAAAGAGTCGCTATGGCAATTACTTTTTGGGATGTTCCAACTTCCCTAAGTGCCGACATATTGAAAATATTGATGGAGAAAAACCAAAGTTTGTCCGTCGTAAAGGAGCGAGTAAATAATGGCTACAGTTAAAGTTATTGGTGCTGGTCTTGCCGGCAGTGAAGCTGCATGGCAGCTGGCTGAACGTGGTATTTCTGTTCAGTTGTATGAAATGCGTCCAAAAGTGATGTCTCCTGCTCACAAGACAGGAAACTTCGCTGAACTGGTCTGTTCAAATTCACTTCGCAGCAATGCGCTGACAAACGCAGTAGGTGTTTTGAAGGAAGAACTTCGACGTATGAATTCTTTGATCATGAAGATGGCAGATCTTCATGCGGTACCTGCAGGAAGTGCTTTAGCTGTAGATCGTGAAGCATTTTCTCAGGCTGTAACAGATGCAGTAAAGAATCATCCGCTGATTGAAGTGATTGAAGAAGAGATGACTGAAATTCCTGATGGACCAGTGATTGTTGCTAGTGGTCCTTTGACAAGTGATGCACTTTCAGCGTCGATTAAAAATCTTTTGAATGAAGGAACTTTCCATTTTTATGATGCAGCTGCACCGATTATTGAGAAAGATTCCATTGATTTTACAAAGGCATATTTCAAATCTCGTTATGATAAAGGGGATGCAGACTATATCAATTGTCCAATGAACAAAGAAGAATTTGAAACGTTCTATCGTGAGTTGATTCAGGCTGAAACAGTTCCTTTGAAGGAATTTGAAAAAGAAATCTATTTTGAAGGCTGCATGCCTTTTGAAGAAATGGCCAGAAGAGGACAAAAGACACTTCTTTTTGGTCCGATGAAACCAGTAGGTTTAGGTCAGGAAGGAAAACCTCGTCCATATGCTGTGGTTCAGCTGCGTCAGGATGATGCTGCAGCTTCACTTTACAACATTGTAGGTTTTCAGACACATTTGAAATGGCCGGAACAGAAGCGCATTATTTCATTGATTCCAGGATTGGAAAATGCAAGTATTGTCCGTTATGGGGTCATGCACAGAAACAGTTATCTGAATTCGCCTAAAGTGCTCAGACAGTCTTATCAGTCTAAACTGCGTGATGATCTGTTTTTTGCAGGTCAGATGACAGGGGTTGAAGGATACATTGAAAGCTGTGCAAGCGGAATGGCAGCTGCCATCAATATGGCACGTTTAGTTCAGGGAAAAGAGCTGATTGTCTTCCCTCAGGAAACCATCATTGGGTCAATGGCTTATTACATTACTCATGCTTCACCTGACTATTTCCAGCCGATGAATGCGAACTTTGGAATCGTTCCATTGCGTATGGAAGTACGCAAGTCTGAACGTAAGGAAGCTTATGGTAAACAGGCTTTGGAAACATTGGATTCCATTTTGGAAGA
>JAZRUQ010000001.1:0-3364 GCA_045652605.1 Erysipelotrichaceae bacterium | reverse complement strand
ATCTAGAGAATGCAGGTTCATGATGTTCTTGTAGGACAGCTGAACCAGTACTTTATCTTTGTTTGCATTGATTTCTTCAAAGCTCATCTGTGTGTTCTTTTCCTGAACCAGTTTTAGAATCTTTTCGTCGCATGGGCAATCTGGCTGGTAGAACTGTACTGTTCTGTTCATCACTGTGTTGATGATATAAGCAGTTTCAGTTTCCCATACAATTGTACGTCCTGCATCAGCAGCATAACGAATCAGCGCATCAATCAGCTGCATATCGCGATGATAAATGCAGAACAGTCCCATTTTATCTGTTTCAGACATCTGGTTTCTTACATCTTCATAAATGCCTGATTCCAAAAACATGCCTTCCAGAATTTCTTTTCCAGGTTTAGCCAGTTCTTCAATCTTTGAAGGATCATGAATAAATTTGGTTGGTGAATAAGAAGTGCCATCGACAATCAGCAGGTCAATATCGACATCAATCAGCTTTTCAATTTCTGCGAAAGCTTTTTCCTGAGACAGACCATGGAAACGGATATCTCCGCTGTAATAGATGGTCATATCAGGTGCTTCAATCAGATAACCTGCAGAACCATAACATGGATGGTCACTGAAGTAAGGAGTCACCATAAGTTTGCCATGCTGAATTTTATCGCCATATTCTACAGGGACGATGTTGTCATGCGGTGTACCTTCATCAATGTTTTCCAGAGCTTTCAGAAGTTCAGCGCCATGATGATGCATGTACACAGGAACACCTTCATGCAGATGCTTGATGTTGGACATATGGTCCAGATGAAGATGAGAAATGAGAACAGCTGTCTTCATATCAGATGCTTCAAATGGCTGAATGTTTCTGAACAGTGTGCCATCAAACATTGTCAGATCTTTTTCAGGATAGATGCCATCTACAGAAACGGTTTCACCTAAACGAATCGCATCTTTCAATGCACTTTCATTTCTTCGCAAAACAACGCCATCATAAAAATTTGTGTCTGGTTTAAAAGGTGCACCAAAGTCAAAAATCAGACGATGATCGTCATGTGTCACACTGACAACGACACCACTTCCTTTTAATCCTTCGTGAAAACGGATTTCAGTTTTCATTTTGATACCTCCACAAGTCTATCATTTTCCATTACATATGTTTTTCTTAATTCAGGAAGCATTCTGATTCTATGTTCTTTTGCCAGCAGTCGTTCAGGATTGTTTCCATGTGTTGGAATCAATACTTTTGCATCCACCTGATCACAGTAATATTTTACCTGTGGAGGATATGCGTGTGTAAAGTAGTTGTTCATGTGGAAGTTGATATGAGTAAATCCTGCCAGATTTAAAATGCGTGTCATATTTGCATAAGCTGGATCAAATTCACCGATAGGAATTCCACCAGAATGCAGATAAGATGCATCCTGATTTGGCAGATCAAACAGTTCCATGATATGAGGATATGTGTTTTGAATCAGATATTTCTTTGGGTTTTCATGAATTTCCTTTTTGGTGATGATTGTTGCATGATCCATCAATTCCTTAAACCAAGGTTGATCATAAGTGAAATCAGGGATATACACATTGACATTCTTGTTGAAAAACTTATGGATGATATAAGCACTTTCAGGTTCAAATGCAATTGTACGGCCTGTCTTTTCAGCCATTTTTTCAAAGACCATGACATCTGTCATTTCACGTTCATAATAATTGAAGACACAGAGTCCTTCTTTTTCAGAAAGATTGTTGCACAGGTGTTCATCCACCATTTCTTTATTTAACATTCCTTCAGGAAGTTCAGGTGCACTTGCAACTTCAACATCTGTTTTTCCATACATCATCTGCATTGTGCTGTCCATGAATGTTGTGGATTCTACAACCAATACATCAGGTTTCTGTGCTTTTACATATTCCATTTCTTTCCATACAGCTTCAACATAGTCGCCATGGAGCATAAGATCTCCTGTGTAATGGAGTTTTAAATCTGGAGTTGTTACATAGAAGGAGAAGTCCTGATAGCTTTTTGCGTTCAAAAGGAAAGGTTTTACTGTGATTTCTCCAAGCTTGTATTCCTTTTCCGGATCAAGTACTTTGTATCCAGTTTTACGCAGCGTTTTTACACCTTGTCCAACGACCTGAAGTGCAGCTTCAAGGCGCTGAGCAGGTTCACTGAGATAAACATCGACATCATCAGATACAAGCCCCATGCAGCTCATATGATCCAAATGCATGTGAGTGATGAAAATAGATGTGTGCAAATCGGATGCTTCACTTGAAATCAGATTGAAATCTTTTAATTCATGTTTGGAGTACAGACCATCAATGTGTGGAGCGCGTCCGAGTTTAAGTTCATCATAAAGATGATTTTCTGTACGATGTTCAACATATCCATCGAACATATCGCTGGAAGGATTATAGGCAGTTCCGATTTCAAGCAAAAGACGTTCTTTGCCATAAACGACACTCATGACTACACCGCCAATAGTGTTCAATCCTCCATAGAAAGTAATTTCAGTTTTCATAGCTTTCTCCTTTTGTAACAGAGCATTTTAACATATTCTCTATTCATTGTAACACAAAAATCATCAACTATTATGGTATTTGAAAGGTTTTAAAAAGAAAAAAAGGTATAGAAAATCTCTTCTGTTAGAATGAAAATAATTGATTTGATAGAAGTGATATTTTATAATAACTGTGTAGTTTCATACAGATGAAACAAGGGGGAAAATATATGATCGATCCAAACAGAAGACCTGAAACGATGGAAAGAATCACTACTGCTGAACTGGCAGATAAGTTCATTGAAGAACAGGTGAAACTCGTTCGTGAACAGGTAGGAGATAAGAAAGTATTGCTGGCACTTTCAGGTGGAGTTGACAGTTCAGTTGTAGCTGCACTTTTGATCAAGGCAATCGGCAAACAGCTGGTTTGTGTACACGTTAACCATGGATTAATGCGTAAGAATGAATCTGAAGGCGTTATCGAAATGTTCCAGAATGGATTGGATGCGAATCTGGTTTATGTTGATGCAACAGATCATTTCCTGAATCTGTTGGCAGGAGTTGCTGATCCTGAACGCAAGCGTAAGATTATCGGTAAGGAATTCATTACAGTATTTGCTGAAGAAGCAAGAAAACTGGAAGATATTACATTCCTGGCTCAGGGTACAATTTATCCTGATATTCTGGAATCTATCAATGCAGCAGAAGGCAAGAAGGCTGTTAAGTCTCACCACAATGTAGGCGGTCTGCCTGAAGATCTGCAGTTTGAACTGGTAGAACCTTTGAAGCTGCTGTTCAAGGATGAAGTACGTGTTGTAGGTGAAGCTCTTGGTCTGCCTCATTCAATGGTTTACCGTCAGCCATTCCCAGGTCCAGGACTTGGT